>NZ_JOGH01000058.1:0-37222 GCF_000721345.1 Kitasatospora sp. NRRL B-11411
GAAACGCCCGGTTACATTCCGAACCCGGAAGCTAAGCCTCACAGCGCCGATGGTACTGCAGGGGGGACCCTGTGGGAGAGTAGGACGCCGCCGAACAATTCTTCAATAGGCCGAGGCCCCAGCGATTCGCTGGGGCCTCGGCCTTTTTTTGTTGGGCATCGGCCGGACACGTGGACGGCCGGCGGACGGCGGTCGGGCACCCGGACGCGGTGTTCTGCCGGATGCCGGACAATGGACAAGGTGGACGTTCCGGGCCCTGGTGGGGTGCGGGAGACGTCCGGATCTCGCGCCGGTGTCGGTGGATCGACAGTGGCGCCTCTCGAACTCGCAGTGTGCAGACAGGAGTCACCAGCATGTCGAACCCGCCCCAGGACCGGCCGGAGCGCCGTAACGACGGCGGCCGGGGTTACGAGCCCCGGTCGCGCGGGGGCTGGTCGAACGACCGCGGCCCGCGTCGTGACGACCGTGGCGAAGGCGGCGGCTACCGCGGTCGTGACGACCGTGGTGACCGTGGCGGCGACCGCGGGGGCTTCCGTTCCCGTGACGACCGGCCGTCGTACGGCGGCGGTGGTGGCGGCGGTGGGTACCGCGGCCGCGATGACCGTCCGCAGGGCGGTGGCAGCGGTGGTGGCGGTGGCTACCGCTCGCGCGACGACCGCCCCTCGTACGGTGGCGGCGGCGGTGGCGGTTACCGCGGCCGTGACGACCGTCCGCAGGGCGGGGACCGTGGTGGGTTCCGTGGGCGGGATGACCGTCCGCAGGGTGGGGACCGTGGTGGGTTCCGTCCGCGCGAGGACCGGCCGGTGGCTTCGAGCGTCGGGACGACCGTCCGCAGGGTGGTGGGTTCCGTTCCCGGGACGACCGGCCGCAGCGCAGTGGCGGGTACGACCGTCCGCAGGGCGGGGACCGTGGTGGGTTCCGTGGGCGGGATGACCGTCCGCAGGGTGGGGACCGTGGTGGGTTCCGTCCGCGCGAGGACCGGCTCGTTCGACGACCGTCCGCAGCGCAGCGGTGGTTACGAGCGCCGGGATGACCGCCCGCAGCGCAGTGGCGGCTACGAGCGCCGGGACGAGCGTCCCCAGCGCAGCGGTGGCTACGACCGTCCGCAGGGTGGGGACCGTGGTGGGTTCCGTCCGCGCGAGGACCGGCCGTCGTACGGGCGGGACCGTGACGACCGTCCCCAGCGCAGTGGCGGCTACGACCGGCCGCAGGGTGGTGGGTTCCGTTCCCGGGACGACCGTCCGCAGCGCAGTGGCGGCTACGAGCGTCGGGACGACCGTCCGCAGCGCAGCGGTGGGTACGAGCGTCGGGACGACCGGGGTGGGTACCGGGGCGGGCGTGACGACCGGGGTGGGTACCGCGGTGGGCGGGACGACCGGGGTGGGTACGACGAGCGGCGTCAGGAGCCGGTGAAGCGGCTGCCGATTCCGGACGACGTGACCGGGTTCGAGATCGACGCGGACGTCAAGCAGGACCTGAAGAGCCTGCCGAAGACGCTGGCGGACGACGTGGCGCGCAACCTGGTGATGGTGGCGCGGTTGCTCGACAGCGAGCCGGAGGAGGCCTACAACTACTCGCGGGTCGCGCTGCGGCTGGCGTCGCGGGTGGCGAGCGTGCGGGAGGCGGCCGGGTTCGCTTCGTACATGACGCAGCGGTACTCGGAGGCGCTGACCGAGTTCCGGGCGGCGAAGCGGATGACCGGTCGGGTCGACCTGTGGCCGGTGATGGCGGACTGCGAGCGCGGTCTGGGCCGGCCGGAGCGGGCGCTGGCGATGGCCGGTGAGCCCGAGGTGAAGCAGTTGGACAAGGCCGGTCAGGTCGAGATGCGGCTGGTCGCGGCGGGTGCCCGGGCGGACCTGGAGCAGTTCGACGCGGCCGTGGTGACGCTGCAGAGCCCGGAGCTGGCGTCCTCGGCGATCCACCCGTGGACGGCGCGGCTGCGGTACGGCTACGCGGACGCGCTGATCGCGGCGGGTCGGGCGGACGAGGCCCGGGAGTGGTTCGTGAAGGCCGTGGAGGCGGACACGGACGGGTCGACCAACGCGGCCGAGCGGCTGGCGGAGATCGACGGCATCGAGTTCACCGACGCGCTGGACGAGGAGTCCGAGGCCGAGGACGAGGGCGCGGAGGCCGTGGAGCCGGTGCGCCGTCAGATCGACAAGGACGACGTCGGCGAGGACCGGATGATCTTCGAGGACGAGGAGGACGTCGAGGAGTTCTACGACGAGGACGACCTCGAGATCGACGAGGACTACGACGAGGACTCGTTCGAGGAGCAGCCGGGGCAGCCGAAGAAGCAGGGCTGATCCGCAGGCGGTGAGGGAAGGCCCCCGTTCCGGGTAGGGACGGGGGCCTTCTTCGTTGTGGCTGTGCGGCTGTGCGGCTGTGCGGCCGTGTGGCGGGGAGGGGGGTCAGCCGAGTTCGAGGGAGCGCAGGACCAGTCCGGTGGCCGGTTTGGGGCCGAAGGAGGTGGACTTGCGGGGCATGGTGACGCCCTGTTCGGCGAGGCGGCGCACCACGCGTTCCTCGACGGGGTGGAGCAGGACGGCGGTGCCGCCGGTGCGGGCGGCCTCGCGGACGGCGGCCTCGGCGGAGTGCAGGTAGCCGATGTGCTCGGGGCTGTCGGGGACGTGCCAGGTGCGGTCGAGCAGGACGGCGTGCAGGACGGTGGCGTCCAGGCGGCGCCACTCCTCGGGGCGGTCGGTGCGGACGGTGTCGGCGAGGGTGGCCTCGTCGGGGCCGGTGAGGAGGTGGAAGCGGCCGGTGCCGTCGGTGAGGACGAAGGAGTTGCCGGGGGCGTGCTGGGCCTCGGCGAGGGCGTGCAGGGCGTCGGGGAGGGTGCCGGGGAGGTCGGTGGCCTGCCAGGCGGCGGGGTCGAGGGCGGCGAGCGCGGCGTCCAGCGGGAGGCGTTGCAGGACGCGGTGGATGGCGCGGACCCGCAGCGGGTAGCGGTCGGTGTCGACGAGCAGGACCAGGCCGCGGTCCCAGGGGCTGCGCGGCAGGTGGCGGTGTTCGCGTTGCAGGCGCAGGTACATCTCCCAGCGGTGGTGGCCGTCGGCGATCAGGGCGCGGCAGCCGGCCAGGTCGCGGGTGACGGCGGCCAGGTCGGCGGGGTCGGTGACGGCCCACAGGCGGTGGTGGGTGCCGTCGCTGGTGGTGGTGGCGAGCAGCGGGTCGGTGGTGGCGGTGCGTTCGATGACGTCGGCGGCGCGGCCGTGGCCGCGGTAGGTGAGCAGCAGGGGTTCGAGGTTGGCGCGGGTGGTGCGCATCAGGCCGACCCGGTCGGCGACGGGTTTGGGCATGACGTCCTCGTGCGGGAGGACGATGCCGGCTTCGGGGCCGCTGACGGCGAGGGCGCCGATCAGGCCGCGCTGGAGGGTGCCGGCGGGGGTGCGCTGCTCGTAGACGTACAGGGCGGGGCGCGGGTCGGCGGCCAGGACGCCCTGTTGGCGCCAGTCGCGGAGCAGGCGGGCGGCGTGCCGGTAGCGGGTGTCGCGGTCGGGGCGGTGGCCGGCGTCGTCGGGTTCGGGGCGGGGGAGGATCAGGCGGACGATGTTGTGCGGGTCCGCGGTCTCCAGGTCCAGGCGCCGTCCGGGGTCGACCACGTCGTACGGCGGGGAGGTGACCGCGGCCAGGTCGCCGACCCGGTGCGGGTCGTAGCGCAGGCCGCGGAACGGGGACAGGGACAGCCCTGCGGTGGCGACGTGCCCGGGGTCTCCGGGGCCGCCCGAGGGCTCGTTGCCGGTTTCGGCACGAGGGGCGCTCATTCTGGGCATGTTAGTCGGGTAGTGCTTGTTGGGAGATCGGGATGAGGGCGGACGTCCAGGTCATGGGCGGGGCGAACGGGAAGCGGGGTAGCGGCGGATGAGTCACCGGGAGCACGAGGGCGACGGCGGGGCGGCGGTTCCGGAGGGGAGCGGCGGCGGGAGCGGGGTGCCGGGCGGCGGGGTGTACGACTGGTTCCGGCGCGGGGTGCGGCTGTTGGAGGAGCGGCACCCGGCGGCGGCGGTGCAGTTGCTGGCGCGGGCGGCGGAGGCGGAGCCGGGGTCGGGGTCGATCCGGGAGGCGCTGGCGCGGGCGCAGTTCGACGCGGGGCAGTACGCGCGGGCGCTGGAGAGTTTCCGGGCGGTGGCGGAGGCCGATCCGTCGGACGACTACGCGCAGTTCGGGTGGGGGGTGTCGGCGGCCCGGCTGGGCGATTTCGAGACCTCGGCGGAGCACCTGGCGCTGGCGGTGGCGATGCAGCCGGGCAACCGGCACTACCAGTCGGCGCTGCGGCAGACCCGGGCGACGCTGGCGGCCCGGGCGGGGGCGTACGGGCCGCTGCTGCCGGGGGCGCCCGGGTACCTGGAGCCGCCGGAGGATCCGGCCGCGCCATAGGGTGGCGGGTGTTCGGGTCGGTTCGAGGTGGCGAGGGTGGAACAGCGATGACGGAGAACGCCGCGGTGGTGCGGAGCGTGCCGGGGTCCAGCGCGGAGGCGCTGACGGAGGCGTACGACACGGCGCTGCTGGACCTGGACGGGGTGGTGTACGCCGGGCCGCACGCGATCGTGCACGCGGTGGAGTCGCTGGAGCGGGCCCGGGCGGTCGGGATGCGGTTGGCGTACGTCACCAACAACGCGTCGCGGCCGCCGCGGGTGGTGGCGGAGCACCTGACGGAGTTGGGCGTGCCGGCCGATCCGGCGGACGTGATCAACTCGGCGCAGGCGGCGGCGCGGCTGGTGGCGGAGAAGGTGCCGGCCGGGTCGCGGGTGCTGGTGGTCGGTGGGGCGGGGCTGGTGGAGGCGCTGGAGGAGCGCGGGCTGGTGCCGGTGCGTTCGCTGGAGGACGGTCCGGCGGCGGTGGCGCAGGGCTACGACCCGTCGGTGGGCTGGGCGGACCTGGCGGAGGCCTCGTACGCGGTGGGCCGGGGGCTGCCGTGGGTGGCCTCGAACACGGACCTGTCGATCCCGACCGCGCGCGGCATCGCCCCGGGCAACGGGACGCTGGTGGCGGCGGTGCGGGCGGCGACCGGCGTGGAGCCGGAGGTGGCGGGCAAGCCGCTGCCGCCGATGCACCGGGAGACGGTGCTGCGGACGGGCGCGAAGCGTCCGCTGGTGGTGGGGGACCGGCTGGACACCGACATCGAGGGCGCGTTCAACGGCGGGGTGGACTCGCTGCTGGTGTTCACCGGCATCGCCACGCCTGAGCAGGTGCTGGCCGCCGCGCCCGAGCACCGTCCGACGTACCTGGCGGAGGACCTGCGGGGCCTGCTGGAGGCGCAGCCGGAGGTGGCGGCGCTGGGCGGCGGCCGGTTCGGCTGCGGGGGCTGGACGGCGGGCGCGGAGGGCGGCGTGCTGGCGCTGGAGGGCGCGGGCGGGCGGATCGACGCGCTGCGGGCGCTGTGCGCGGCGGCGTGGACGTGGGCGGACGGGCACGGGGCGGCGCCGGAGTCGGCGAAGGCGTTGGCGGGGCTGCCCGCGGCGGGTTGACGGGCCGTCGGGGCGGGTATCCCCGGGTGGGTTCGGGTCGTCCTGGGGGGTGGGATGGTGCGCGGACGTACGGGTGCGGTGGCGGTGGCCGGGTGCGTGCTGCTGCTGGCGTCGGCGGGGTGCACGTCGCGGGGCGGTCCGGCGGTGGTGCCGGCGCCGGTGTCGGCGCCGGTGTCGGCCTTCCGGTCGGGGACGCCGTCTCCGTCCCCGTCCTCGGGCGGCGGGGCGGGGGTGCCGGATTCGGCGGTGCCTGCGGGGTCGTTCGACGGGCATCCGCTCTTCAGCTGGGTGGCGCAGTTCGGGAACCGCTGCCTGGGCTCGCCCGAGCTGCCGTGGTTCACCTGCGCGGGGGCCGGGACCGGTCCGCTGTCGGCGGGGCCGTCGCTGTGGACCGGGTCCGCGGCGATGTTCTCGGGGCACTGGGAGCTGACGTTCAGGACGGACCGGGAGCGGGTGACCGGGGTGTCCTGCGGGGCGCTGCCGGTGCACGTGTACGAGCTGGGCTCCGAGCAGTTGGCGGGCGGTACGCGCCGCTACTACGCGCTGGAGGAGCCGTTCGCGGTGGCGGGTTCGCTGGTGGCCGCGGTGGTCCGGGACGGGGACGGGGCGGCGGGCGCCGAGCCGTTGGACGAGCTGGCGCCCGCGGTGGTGCCGGGGGCGGTGGTGCAGCGCTGCTGACGGGCCGTCGGCGGGGGACCGCCGGGCGGCTCAGAGCAGGGTGCGCAGGCGCAGCAGGTCGCGGAAGCTCGCGTCGAGCTTGAGGCGGCCGGTGGCCCAGGCGGTGGGGAAGGGGAGTTTGCCGTCGACCAGGGCGACCAGGTCGTCGCCGGTGGTGGTGAGCTTGATGTCGGCCTTGGTGGCGGGCGGGCCGGGGGCGTCGGTGATGCCGGTGAGCCGTCCGTCGGTGAGGCGGCCGGTGAAGGTCAGGCCGAGGTCGGTGAGGTGGCAGCTGAGGGAGCGGTCGAGGGCGGTGGCCTTGCGGATGTCGCCGCCGGCGGCGGCGAGGTTGCGGCTGAGCTGCTCCAGTGCGGTGCGGCACTCCTCGATGGTGGCCATGTGCGCGGCTTGCTCCCGTCGGTGGTCGTCCGGCGTCCCACGCTAGCGCAGGGCCGTCCGGCGGCGGCGCCCGTTCCGGGGGAGTGCGGGGCGGGGTCGGGCCCGCTGCCGCCGGGGAGTGCGGGGCGGGGGTACGTCGGCCGGTGGAACGGGTTCGCGCGGGCTCCGGTGCGTGGTGGGGGGATCGGGTAGCGTCGGTGCGGGCAGTCGGTGGCGGCGGCGAGGAGGCAGGCGGATGCTGCAGGACGCGGTGCGGGGCGTGCGGGGCGTGCTGGTGGTGGCGGCGGAGTTGGCCGAGGAGGCGGGCCGCCGGGTACTGGACACGGCCGGGGAGTTGCTCAAGCAGGGGGGTGAACTGCCGCCCGGGGTCGAGCAGTTGAGGGTGCTGGCCGGGGAGGCGGTGACGGCCGGGCGGGCCGGGGTCGACCTGGTGGCCGGGGTGGCCCGGGGCGAGGTGGAGCGGGTGTTCGAGAAGGTCGGCGACCAGGTGGTGAAGGTCGGCGTGGTGCTGAGCTTCCTGGAGTCGAAGCTGCGGGAGGTCGACGAGCAGCCGGAGGGCGGGGCGGCAGCGGAGCAGCCGGTGGCGGAGCCGGAGCCCGCGGAGCCGGCGGCACCGGCGGTGCGTCCGGCGGCGCGGGCGCAGGGCCTGTTCGACGCGGGCTGGGACGCGGAGCCGGAGGCGCCGGTGGCGCCGGCCGCCGAGGACGTGGCGGCGGCGCGCCGGCGGGCGGCGGCCGGTGCGCAGGCGGGGCCGCGGCGGGCCCCGGCGCGGAAGGCGGCGGCGCGCAAGGGCGCGGCGGCGAAGCAGGCGTCGGCGCAGCGCTCGGTGCCGCGCAGGGCCGCGGGTGCTGCGGGTGCGGCCGGGACGCCCGCCGAGGTGGCGAAGAAGGCGGCGGCGAAGCGGCCCGGTACGGCGAAGAAGGCCGCGGCGCGGAAGGCGGCCCCGGCGGCCGGCCGGTCCGCCGACGGTTCCTCGGCGCAGGCGCAGTCCCCGAGTGCGCCGCTGCCCGCGAAGAAGGCGCCGGTGAAGCGGAGCCCGGGCGCGAAGAAGGCCGCCCCGTCCGGTCGGCCCGCCGACGGTTCCCCGGCGCAGGCGTCGTCCGCGGACGCGCCGTCGCCCGCGAAGAAGGCCGCGGTGAAGAAGGCCGCGGTGAAGAAGGCCGCGGTGAAGAAGGCCGTGGCGAAGAAGACCGCGGCGAAGCGGGCTCCGGCGAAGCGGGCGGCGTCCGGGGGGAAGGCCGGGGCGGAGGGGGACGGCGGTGAGTGAGGGCCCGTGGACGGGGGTGCCCGAGGTGGACGGGGCGCTGGCCCGGCTGGGGGAGCCGGACGGGGCGGGGGCGGAGCAGTGGGCCGAGGTGTACGAAGATGTCCATGCGCGGCTCGCCGCGACCCTCGCGGCGCTGGACCGCGGGTAGGGACCGTCCGATGTGGGAGCTGACGTAGCAGTGGCAGTGGCACGACGCCGTCTGGACGCGGAGCTGGTGCGCCGCAAGCTGGCCCGTTCGCGGGAGCACGCGAGCGAGTTGATCGCGGCGGGCCGGGTGACGGTGGGCGGGACGGTGGCGACGAAGCCCGCGACGCAGGTGGAGACCGCGGCGGCGGTGGTGGTGGCGAAGGACGACGCGGACCCGGACTACGTGTCGCGCGGCGGCCACAAGCTGGCGGGCGCGTTCGCGGCGTTCGGGCCGCAGGGCCTGGTGGTGGCGGGCCGCCGGGCGCTGGACGCGGGCGCGTCCACGGGCGGGTTCACCGACGTGCTGCTGCGGACGGGCGCGGCGCACGTGCTGGCGGTGGACGTCGGCTACGGGCAGCTGGCCTGGTCGTTGCAGAGCGACGAGCGGGTGACGGTGATGGACCGCACCAACGTGCGGGAGCTGACGCCGGAGCTGATCGGCGGCGAGCTCGTCGACCTGGTGGTGGGCGACCTGTCGTTCATCTCGCTGGGCCTGGTGCTGCCGGCGCTGGCCCGCTGCGCGGCGCCGGACGCGGACCTGGTGCTGATGGTGAAGCCGCAGTTCGAGATCGGCAAGGAGCGGCTGGGCTCGGGCGGGGTGGTGCGGTCGCCGCAGCTGCGGGCGGAGACGATCCGGCAGGTGGCCGGGCAGGCCTGGGAGTCGGGCCTCGGGGTGCGGGCGGTGGCGGCGTCGCCGCTGCCGGGGCCGTCGGGGAACGTGGAGTACTTCCTGTGGCTGCGCCGGGATGCGGAACCGCTGGATCCGGCGGCGGCGGACCGGGCCGTGGCCGAGGGGCCCCAGTAGGGTACTTGGCAGGCGTCCGGGCGTTGCGCAGACTGGCAGGTCGTGGCCGGGCCGCAACGGCCCGGCGGGCGTAGGGAGAGGGCAGCGGGGAATGAGCGATCGTCGTACGGTCTTCCTGATCGCGCACACCGGCCGGGAGGCGGCGCTGCGCAGCGTCGAGGGGCTGGTGGACGGCCTGCTGCGGGCGGGGATCCGGATCCGGCTGCTGGAGTCGGAGGCGGTGGGCCTGGACCTGCCGGACGGGGTGGAGCTGGTGCCCGGCGGGCACGGCGCGGCGGACGGCTGCGAGCTGATCCTGGTCGCGGGCGGGGACGGCACGCTGCTGCGCGGGGCGGAGCTGGCCCGCGAGTCGGGGCTGCCGATGCTCGGGATCAACCTGGGCCGGGTGGGGTTCCTCGCCGAGGCGGAGCGCGACGACCTGGCCACGGTGGTGGAGCGGGTGGTGGCGGCCGACTACGAGGTCGAGGAGCGGATGACCATCGACGTGCTGGTGCGCACCAACGGTGACGTGCTGCACGAGGACTGGGCGCTGAACGAGGCGTCGGTGGAGAAGGCGGCCCGGGAGCGGATGCTGGAGGTGGTCACCGAGGTGGACGGCCGCCCGGTGTCGAACTTCGGCTGCGACGGGGTGGTGCTGTCCACGCCGACGGGCTCCACGGCGTACGCGTTCTCCGGCGGCGGGCCGGTGGTGTGGCCGGAGGTGGAGGCGCTGCTGATGGTGCCGATCAGTGCGCACGCGCTGTTCGCCCGGCCGCTGGTGACCTCGCCGGACTCGGTGCTGGCGGTGGAGGTGCAGCCGAGGACCCCGCACGGGGTGCTGTGGTGCGACGGCCGCCGTTCGGTCGAACTCCCGGCCGGGGCGCGGGTGGAGGTGCGCCGGGGCAAGACGCCGGTGCGGCTGGCCCGGCTGCACCGGGCGCCGTTCACGGACCGGCTGGTCGCCAAGTTCGCGCTGCCGGTGACGGGTTGGCGCGGCCGCTCGGCGCACTGAGCGGCCCGCGGCGGTAGGTGACGGCCCGTCACCTCGCGGGACGGCCCGTCACGGCCGTCCGGGCCGGGTCAGAGCGCGGCGGGGGCCGGGTCGGTGCCCGCGAGGCGTTCGGTGCGGGCCAGGGCGGCGGCCTCGGCGATCCGCCGCAGCGCGTCGGGGACGTGGGCGGCGGGCAGGGTGAGCGGCAGCCGCAGGTGCTCCTCGAACGCGCCGTCGACGCCGAACCGGGCGCCGGAGGCGATCCGGACGCCGGTGCGCTCGCCGGCCCGGGCCAGCGCGCTGGCGGGCAGGCCCGGGGTGGCGGCCCACAGGGCGAGGCCGCCGGGCGGCAGGGCGAAGCGCCAGGCGGGGAAGTGCCGGGGCAGCTCGCGGGCGAACGCCTCGGCGGTGGCCCGCAGTTGGGCGTGCCGTTCGGCCCGGACGGCGGGCAGGTGGTCGGTCAGCAGCCGGGCCGCGACCAGCTGGTCGAGGACGGGCGTGCCGAGGTCGTACAGGGCCCGGTCGGCGGCGAGCTTGCGGACCAGGGAGGGCTGGGCGCGCAGCCAGCCGATCCGCAGGCCGGGCCAGAGGATCTTGCCGGCCGAGCCGACGGTGATCACCTGGGCGTCCCGGTCGAGCGCGGCCAGCGGGCGGGGCAGGTCGGCGTCGGCGACGTCCCAGCCGAGTTCGGCGCAGGTCTCGTCGGCGATCACGGCGGTGCCGGCGGCCCGGGCGTGGGCGAGCAGGGCGCGGCGCTGGTCCTCGTCGACGAGGGCGCCGGTGGGGTTCTGGAAGTCCGGGATGACGGAGGCCAGCCGGGGTGCGGCGCCGCGCAGCACCCGCTGCCACTGGGCGAGGTCCCAGCCGGTGCGCCCGGCCCCGTCGGCGGTCAGCGGGACGGGTACCAGGCGGGCGCCGGCCCGGTCCAGGGCGCGCAGCGTGTTGGCGTAGCTGGGGGCTTCGACGGCGACCCGGTCGCCGCGGGCCAGCAGCGCCTGGTGGGCCAGGTGCAGGGCGCTCATCGCGCCGGTGGTGACCAGGACCTGTTCGGGGCCGGTGGGCAGGCCGCGTTCGGTGTAGCGGCGGGCGACGGCCTCGCGCAGCACCGGCAGCCCGGTCGGGTAGTTGCCGTGCCCGCCGGTGTAGGCGGGCAGTTGGGCGACGGCGTGCGCGGCGGCCTCGGCGAGCTGCGGCGGGGCGGTGGGGGCGGCCAGGCCCAGGTCGAGGACGGCGCCCTGCTCGGGGGAGACGGGGTGCAGGGCGTCGGCGGGCGGCGAGGTGCCCTCGGGCAGGGCGGTCCAGGAGCCGGCGCCGCGGCGCGAGCGCAGGTAGCCGTCGGCGCGCAGGGCCTCGTAGGCGGCGGCGACGGTGGTGCGGGAGAGGTGCAGTTCGGCGGCGAGTTCGCGTTCGGCGGGCAGCCGGGTGCCGACCGGGAGGCGGCCGTCGGCGACCAGCCGGGAGACCTGGGCGGCCAGGGCGCGGTAGGCGGGGCGGCGGCCGTCCGGGGCGGGCAGCTGGCGGGCGAGGGCGTACGGGGTGAGCGTGCTGTGCCACTCGGCCATCTGCGATCAGTCCACTCGGTTCGGATTGGCCCTGTCGGGTCCGGTTTTGGACTCCCCATAGTGGCGTGCAGTGCCGAAGAACGGCAAGCACCGCACCGAGAAGAGGTCCACCCGATGGCGGTCGTCTCCCTGCCCCTGTCCCCCTCCCGCCCCGGCCCGTCCCGCCGCCTGCCCCGCCGCCTCGTTCAGCTCGCCGTCGGCCTGGTGCTGTACGGCGTCTCGATGGGCCTGGTGCTGCGCTCCTCGCTCGGCGGCAACCCGTGGGACGTCTTCCACCAGGGGCTGGCCCGGCACGCCCGCCTCAGCGTCGGCACCTGGGTGACGCTGGTCGGCGCGCTGGTGCTGCTGCTGTGGATCCCGCTGCGCCAGCGGCCCGGCATCGGCACGGTCGGCAACGTGGCCGTCCTCGGCCTGGCGATGGACGCCACCCTCTCCCTCGTCCCGCACCCGCACGCCCTCGCCGTCCGGATCCCGCTGCTTGCCGCCGGCATCCTCCTCAACGCCCTCGCCACCGGCCTCTACATCGGCGCCCGCCTCGGCCCCGGCCCGCGCGACGGCCTGATGACCGGCCTGCACCGGCGCACCGGCCGCTCCGTGCGGCTGATCCGCACCTGCATCGAGTTGACCGTCCTGACCGCCGGCATCGCCCTCGGCGGCACCTTCGGCCCCGGCACGGTCGCGTACGCCCTGGCGATCGGCCCGCTGGTGCAGTTCCTCCTGCCGCGGCTGACCGTCCCGGCCTGAGAGGCGGGGGCCCCGCCGGGGGCCGGGGAACGGCGAGCACGGGCCTGCCGGGCGTCACCGGGCCGTGGCATCATCCGGAGCCGAGTCACCCGTGCCCAGCGGTCGTCCCAAGGAGCCCAAGTGCAGCCCGTGTTCGTCGACTTCTCCACCGCCGTCCCCCGGACCGGCAACGCCGTGGTCAGCACCGAACGGGCCGGCTTCGCCCGCGACCACCTCGCGCTCGACGCCGGGGCCACGGTCACCGTCGAGTTCGAGGTCCCGCCGGAGGGCGTGACGGACGAGCTCACGGTGAAGGTCCGCGCCCTCGTCTCCAAGCTGGGCGCCCGGCCCGGTTTCGCGCCGCTCGACGTGGCCGTCAACTCCAAGGCGATCGCCGGGGACTACCGGATACCCGGCGGCGGGGACATCCCGCAGCAGTTCGTCCTCGCCGTCCCCGCGGAGCTGCTCGTCCCGGGGGAGACCAACAGCCTGACGCTCCGCACCTCCGCCGACGCGCGCTCGCACCTGTGGCTGTACCGGGTGCTGGCCGAGCCCGTCTGGGACCGCGACGGGGCCGAGCGCGCCTGGCTCGCCGACTCCGCGGGCCGGTCGCTGCTGACCTACCGGACGGACCGCCGGGCACCGGGCGCGCAGGAGTGGGAGCCCGCCGCGCCCTGGCGGCTGCACCTCGACTCCGGCGAGGGGGCGATGCCGGCCCGGATCGACTGGCGGGTGCGGTCCGGCGCGGAGGCGTCCGTCGAGTTCGCCCTGGAGCTGACCACCTTCTACGGCCACACCCGCGACGCCGACGGCCGGTGGTACGAGCTGCGCGGCACCCTGACCGACCGCCGGGCCTTCCCCGGCGACTGCGACCCGGCCGCCACCCGCACCTTCTCCACCGAGGCCGGCTGGGGCGGCCGCTGGCACCCGGGCGGCCCGCTCACGATCCACCTCGCCGTGGGCGAGGAGACCCCCTTCGAGCGCATCGCCTGGACCGACCAGCGGGCCTGCTCGGCGTCCATCGGGCTGACCGGGGACGGCAGCTCCTTCCTCGGGTGGTCCCAGCGCGTCAACGAGGGGCCGGTCGGCTACCGGGGCGAGTTGATCGAGGCCGGGACAGCCGCCGGGGACCGGCCGGAGCCGGGCCCCCTCTCCGAGGAGCTGGAGCAGTTCGGCCGGGCGGTCGCCGACCTGGCCGACGCCGCGGTGAAGTCGCTCGGTTCGTTCCTCCGCAGGCTCTGACCGGCCGCCGCTCCGGCCCGGGGGACCGGGCCGGGGCCGCCACTCAGGTGGGAAACGGGGGCGGTCGTCGCAAAGCGACGGTGGAACCTCGTAAGGTCGTCTCCGTGTTGGACGAGATGCGGATACGGGATCTGGGTGTCATCGACGATGCGGTGGTCGAGCTCGCCCCCGGCTTCACCGCCGTCACGGGCGAGACCGGCGCGGGCAAGACCATGGTGGTGACCAGCCTCGGTCTGCTGCTCGGCGGCCGGGCCGACCCGGCGCTGGTGCGCAACGGCTCCGAACGGGCCGTGGTGGAGGGGCGGTTGACGCTCGACCCGGCCTCGCCGGTGGTGGCCCGCGCGCTGGAGGCGGGCGCCGAGCTGGACGACGGCGAGCTGCTGGTCAGCCGCACCGTCTCCGCCGAGGGCCGCTCGCGGGCGCACGTCGGCGGCCGCTCGGTGCCGGTCGGGCTGCTCGCCGAGCTCGGCGAGGACCTGATCGCCGTGCACGGCCAGACCGACCAGCAGCGGCTGCTGCGCCCGTCCCGGCAGCGCGGCGCGCTGGACCGGTACGCGGGCGAGGCCGTCGCCGAGCCGCTGGCCCGCTACCGGGAGGTGTACCGGGAGCTGCGCGAGGTCTCCGCGACGCTGGAGGAGCTGACCACCCGGGCCCGCGAGCGCGCCCAGGAGGCCGACCTGCTGCGCTTCGGCCTGGAGGAGGTCGCCGCCGCCGAGCCGGTCGCCGGGGAGGACGCCGAGCTGGCCGTGGAGGCCGAGCGGCTCGGCCACGCCGACGCGCTGTCCTCCGCGGCGACGCTGGCGCACGCCGCCCTGGCGGGCGACCCGGCCGACCCGGAGGCCGTCGACGCGGGCACCCTGCTCGCCCAGGCCCGCCGCGCCGTCGACGCGGTGCGCCACCACGACGAGCGCCTGGCGGCCCTCGCCGACCGGCTCGGCGAGTGCGGCTACCTGCTGGCCGACGTGGCCGGCGACCTCGCCGGGTACGCCGACGACCTGGACGCCGACCCGGTCCGGCTGGCTGCCGTCGAGGAGCGCCGCAGCGTGCTGGCCCACCTGGTGCGCAAGTACGCGGGCACCGAGGGCACCCTCGCCGAGGTGCTCGACTGGGCCGAGACCGGCTCGGTGCGGCTGCTGGAGCTCGACGGCGACGACGAGCGGATCGACGAACTCGGCGCCCGGGAGACCGAGTTGCGCGCCCGGCTGGCCGACCTGGCGGCCGAGGTCTCGCAGGCCCGGCACGCCGCCGCCGACAAGTTCGCCGCCGCGGTCTCCGACGAGCTCGCCGAACTCGCCATGCCGCACGCCCGGGTGACGTTCGCCATCAGCCAGCTCGACGACCTGGCCGGCATCGAGCTGGAGGGCCGCAGCGTCGCCTACGGCCCGCACGGCGTCGACGAGGTCGAGGTGCTGCTGGCCCCCCACCCCGGCGCGCAGCCCCGCCCGATCGCCAAGGGCGCCTCCGGCGGCGAGCTGTCGCGGGTGATGCTGGCCGTCGAGGTGGTGTTCGCGGGCGCCGACCCCGTCCCGACCTACCTGTTCGACGAGGTCGACGCGGGCGTCGGCGGCAAGGCGGCGGTCGAGATCGGCCGCCGGCTGGCCAAACTCGCCCGCAGCGCGCAGGTCGTGGTGGTCACCCACCTCCCGCAGGTCGCCGCGTTCGCCGACCGGCACCTGGTGGTGGAGAAGACCAACGACGGCATCGTCACCCGCAGCGGCGTGAAGACCCTCAGCGACGAGGAGCGAGTGCGCGAACTGTCCCGGATGCTCGCCGGGTTGGAGGACTCCGAGCTGGGCCGGGCGCACGCCGAGGAGCTGCTGGAGGCCGCCCGCACCGCCCGCGCCCGCTGACCCCGGCCGCGGCCGCACCGCTGCGGGCGACGCGCCCGCAGCGGTGCCGACTGTCCAAGAGGTGGACCGACCTGGCATCGTGGCGGACGGACACCAGCTGACAACGAGTCGGAGCGAGACAGACGTGGACCATTCCGCCGCCCGGGCCGCCGCGGCCCCCCAGCTGCACGTGGTGCTCGTCCTCGCCGCCGCGACCGGCGGCATCGGCGCCCACGTGCGCTCCCTCACCCAGGGCCTGGTCGCGCACGGCGTCACCGTCACGGTCTGCGCGCCCGAGGGCACCGACCGGCTGTTCGGGTTCTCGGCGGCCGGCGCCCGGCTGCACACCGTCGACATCACCCCGACCTCCGGCGCCCGCAGCGACGCCACCGCGATCGGCGAGCTGCGCCGCGCCTTCACCGGCGCCGACATCGTGCACGCCCACGGCCTGCGGGCCGGCCTGCTGTCCGACCTGGCGCTGCGCACCGCCGGGCGCTTCCCCGGCATCCGGCCCCAGACCCCGCTGGTGGTCACCTCGCACCACGCGCTGCTCACCACCGGGCTCGACCGCCGCCTGCAGCGCCTGATGGAGCGCCGGGTGGTGCGGGCCGCCGACCTGGTCCTCGGCGCCTCCTCCGACCTGGTCGCCCGGGCCCGCGAACTCGGCGCCACCGACGCCCGGCTGGGCCCGGTCGCCGCCCCGCCGATGCCGCCCGGCACCCTCGACCGGGACGCCGCCCGCAAGGCGCTGCCCGGCGGCGACGACGGCCGCCCGGTGGTGCTGGCGATCGGCCGGCTCGTCCCGCAGAAGTGCTTCGCGCTGCTGCTCGACGCCGTCCCGCACTTCGCCGCGCCCGGCGCCCCCGCCCCGCGGGTGCTGCTGGCCGGGGACGGCCCCGAGCGGCAGGGCCTGCGCGAGCGGGTGGCCGCCGAGCAGCTGCCCGTCGAGCTGCTCGGCTACCGCACCGACATTCCCGACCTGCTGGCCGCCGCCGACCTGGTGGTGCTCTCCTCCCGCTGGGAGGCCCGCTCGCTGGTCGCCCAGGAGGCGATGCGGGCCGGCGTCCCGGTGGTCGCCACCGCGGTGGGCGGGGTGCCCGAACTGGTCGGCGACGCCGCCGTGCTGGTGCCCTTCGCCGACCCGCGGGCGCTGGGCGGCGCCGTCCGCGAGCTGCTCGCCGACCCGGACCGCCGGGCCGAACTCGCCGCCGCCGGCCGGACGCAGGCCGCCACCTGGCCGGACGAGGCGGCCACCGTCGCCCAGGTGCTGTCCATCTACGACGAACTGGCGCAGCGTCAGAACTGACGCACTCCCAGGCGTCCGGCCCGTGGACGGGGCGGCCGGGCCGCCCTACCCTCCGGCCATGACACCCGTCCCCACCCCGGAGGACCTGCTGACCCGGCTGGCCGCCGCGATCGGCGTCCCGGCGGTGCTGCTGGCGCTGTGGGCGGCCGCCGGCGCGGTGGCGAGCTGGGTCGCGCTGGCCCGCCGGACCTCCGCCGCGGTCGCCGCGGGCGGCGCGCTGCTGCGGGAGCGCACCGGCGAGCGGCAGCGGGCCGCGCTCGGCTTCGTGCTGGCGGGCGCCGGGTTCGTCGCCACCGCCTACGCGCTGGGCCAGTTGGCGATGGTCACCTACACCCCGATCGAGGGCCGCCCGCGGATCGCCGACGGCGCCCGCTTCGACTGGCCGTTCGCGGCCCGGCACCTGCTCGGCTACCAGGACTGGTCGCGGCCCTCGTCGTACGCGGTGACGGCGGCCGCCGCGCTGCTCGCCGGGTACTCGGCGGGCGTCCTGCTGGAGGCCGTCGGCGCCCGGCCGGCGGGCCTGCTGCTGCGCGGCGCGGCCCTGCTGGCCGGCGGGACGGTGCTGCTGCTGTGCGTGGGCGCCGCCGCGCTGATCGGCCTGGCCGGGACGTGCGTGCTGGTCCTGGGCCTGACCCACTCCTCGGGCTACACCCCGGGCATGGCGGTGCTGTACGCGCTGTGGGTGGCGCTGCTGCTGCTCGCCCCGCTGCTGGCCTGGAGGGCCGGCCGGGCGGCCGAGGCGATGTTCGGCCGCCCGGCGGAGGAGTGAGCGGCCGTCAGCCCGACAGGTTGAGGCCGCCGGCGGCGGTCAGCCGCAGCGCGGTGTCGATCAGCGGGACGTGGCTGAACGCCTGCGGGAAGTTGCCCACCTGGCGGCGGGCCCGCGGGTCCCACTCCTCGGCCAGCAGCCCGACGTCGTTGCGCAGCGCCAGCAGCCGCTCGAACAGCTCGCGGGCCTCGCCGACCCGGCCGATCATCGCCAGGTCGTCGGCCAGCCAGAACGAGCAGGCCAGGAACGCCCCCTCGTGCCCCGACAGCCCGTCGACGTTGTTGCCTTCGTCGTCGTGCGTCGGGTAGCGCAGCACGAAGCCGTCCTCGGTGGACAGTTCGCGCTGGATCGCCTCGATGGTGCCGATGACCCGCTTGTCGTCCGGCGGCAGGAAGCCGACCTGCGGGATCAGCAGCAGCGAGGCGTCCAGCTCCCGGCCGCCGTAGTACTGGGTGAAGGTGTTGCGCTGCTCGTCGTAGCCGCGGGCGCACACGTCGGCGTGGATCTCGGCGCGCAGCGCCGTCCAGCGCTCGACCAGGCCGGGCGGCGGGTCCTCGGCCTGGGCGAGCAGCTTGAGGGTGCGGTCGACGGCGACCCAGGCCATCACCTTGGAGTGCACGAAGTGCCGGCGCGGCCCGCGGACCTCCCAGATGCCCTCGTCCGGGTTGCGCCAGTGCTCCTCCAGGTACTCGATCAGGCGCAGCTGCAGCTGGTGGGCGTGGTCGTGCCGGGACAGGCCGGACATGGTGGCCAGGTGCAGCGCCTCGACGACCTCGCCGTACACGTCGAGCTGGAGCTGCCCGGCGGCGCCGTTGCCGACCCGGACCGGGCGGGAGCCCTCGTAGCCGGGCAGCCAGTCGAGCTCGGACTCGGTGAGTTCGCGCTCCCCGGCGATGCCGTACATGATCTGCAGGTTCTCCGGGTCGCCGGCCACCGCGCGCAGCAGCCACTCGCGCCAGGCCCGGGCCTCCTCGCGGTAGCCGGTGCGCAGCAGCGAGGACAGGGTGATCGCGGCGTCGCGCAGCCAGGTGTAGCGGTAGTCCCAGTTGCGCTCGCCGCCGAGGTCCTCGGGCAGCGAGGTGGTGGGGGCGGCGACGATGCCGCCGGTGGGGGCGTAGGTGAGCGCCTTGAGGGTGATCAGCGAGCGGACCACGGCCTCCCGGTAGGGGCCCTGGTAGGTGCACTGGGCGACCCACTCGCGCCAGAACCGCTCGGTGGAGGCGAGCGCGCCCTCGGCGTCCGGCGGGGCGGGGGCCGACTCGTGCGAGGCCTTCCAGGTCAGGCCGAAGGCGATCCGCTGGCCGGCGGAGACGGTGAAGTCGGCGTAGGTGGTCAGGTCGCGCCCGTAGGTCTCGGCCATGCCGTCCAGCCACACCGAGTCGGGCCCGGCGACGGCGACGGTGCGGTGCCCCACCTCCGGGTGCTCGACCCGGTGCACCCAGGGCACGATCCGGCCGTAGCTGAAGCGCATCCGCACCGCCGAGCGCATCCGGACGGTGCCGGCCAGGCCCTCGACGATGCGGATCATCTGCGGGACGTCGGGCGTGCCGAGCAGGTGGCGCGGCGGCATGAAGTCGATCACCCGGACGGTGCCGCCCTGGGTGTCCCACTCCTGTTCCAGGACCAGCGAGTCGCCCCGGTAGCGGCGCCGGTCGCAGGGCAGCGCGGGCGCGGCGGCGGTGACCGGCGGGACGCGCAGTTCGCCGCTGTCGAGCAGCGCGGAGCGGGGTTCGGGGGCGGGGGGCGGTGCCTCGACCGGCGTGGCCGGGCCGATCCGCCAGAAGCCGTGCTCGTCGGTGCCCAGCAGCCCGGCGAACACCGCGGGGGAGTCGAACCGGGGCAGGCACAGCCAGTCGACCGCGCCGTCCCGGCTGACCAGCGCGGCGGTCTGCATGTCCCCGATCAGCGCGTAGTCCTCGATGCGACCGGCCATGGTTCTCCGTTCCGTGCGGGCCCCGCGGCGGACGGCGCGCACGGGTCGGGCGAGGATGTCGACGTTTGAGCAGAATACGTGGATCGGGGCGGTTAGGGGGGTTTCACGCGCCCCCGCCGCCTGCCCGCGCGCGCCGGGACCATGCCGGGCGACCCCGCTCCGAGCAGCCCGGATGCGCCGTCCGGCCGATCCGCCCGGGGCCCCGGTACCCGGACGCGGGCGAGCACTCGCCGGGGCACTGATACGCTGGTATCCCGTGGAACTGGTGGGAACGAGGGCCGGGAGCCCCTCCACCGGCGTCACCCTCCGACACGCGACCCACGGGAGCCCCCTCTTGGCACAGCCCCATTCCGGCAAGTCGGCCAACGGCCGTGCCGTGACGACCAAGCACCTCTTCGTCACCGGGGGTGTCGCCTCTTCGCTCGGCAAGGGGCTCACCGCCTCCAGCCTCGGCGCCCTGCTCAAGGCCCGCGGCCTGCGGGTGACGATGCAGAAGCTCGACCCGTACCTCAACGTGGACCCGGGCACCATGAACCCGTTCCAGCACGGTGAGGTCTTCGTCACGGACGACGGCGCCGAGACCGACCTCGACATCGGCCACTACGAGCGCTTCCTCGACACCAACCTGCACGGTTCGGCGAACGTCACCACCGGCCAGGTCTACTCCACCGTGATCGCCAAGGAGCGGCGCGGCGAGTACCTCGGCGACACCGTCCAGGTCATCCCGCACATCACCAACGAGATCAAGTCCCGGATCCGCCGGATGGCGACCGAGGACGTCGACGTGGTCATCACCGAGGTCGGCGGCACCGTCGGCGACATCGAGTCGCTGCCGTTCCTGGAGGCCGTCCGCCAGGTCCGCCACGAGGTCGGCCGGGACAACGTCTTCTTCGTGCACGTCTCGCTGCTGCCGTACATCGGCCCGTCCGGCGAGCTGAAGACCAAGCCCACCCAGCACTCGGTGGCCGCGCTGCGCAACATCGGCATCCAGCCCGACGCGATCGTGCTGCGCGCCGACCGCGAGGTGCCGCAGGCCATCAAGCGCAAGATCTCGCTGATGTGCGACGTCGACGAGGAGGCCGTGGTCGCCGCGATCGACGCCAAGTCGATCTACGACATCCCCAAGGTGCTGCACGGCGAGGGCCTGGACGCGTACGTGGTGCGCCGCCTGGACCTGCCGTTCCGCGACGTGGACTGGACGGTCTGGGACGACCTGCTGCGCCGCGTCCACGAGCCGCAGCACGAGGTCAAGGTCGCGCTGGTCGGCAAGTACATCGACCTGCCGGACGCCTACCTGTCGGTGACCGAGGCGCTGCGGGCCGGCGGCTTCGCCAACAACGCCCGGGTGCAGATCAAGTGGGTCGCCTCGGACGACTGCGAGACCCCCGAGGGCGCCCAGGAGCAGCTCGGCGACGTGGACGCGATCTGCATCCCCGGCGGCTTCGGCGACCGCGGCGTGGACGGCAAGGTCGCCGCGATCACCTACGGCCGGGAGAACCGGATCCCGCTGCTGGGCCTGTGCCTGGGCCTGCAGTGCGTGGTCATCGAGGCCGCCCGCAACCTGGCCGGCCTGCCCGAGGCCAACTCCACCGAGTTCGACGCCGCGGCGAAGTACCCGGTCGTCTCGACCATGGCCGAGCAGCTCGCCATCGTCGACGGCAAGGGCGACCTCGGCGGCACCATGCGCCTGGGCCTGTACCCGGCGAAGCTCGCCGAGGGCTCCATCGTGCGCGAGGTGTACGGCGGCGAGCAGTACGTCGAGGAGCGCCACCGCCACCGCTACGAGGTCAACAACGCCTACCGCGCCGACCTGGAGAAGACCGGCCTGCAGTTCTCCGGCCTCTCCCCGAAGGGCGACCTGGTCGAGTACGTCGAGTACCCGCGCGAGGTGCACCCCTACCTGGTCGCCACCCAGGCCCACCCCGAGCTGAAGTCCCGCCCGACCCGCCCGCACCCGCTGTTCGCGGGCCTGGTCGCGGCGGCGATCGACCGCAAGGTCGGCTGAGGATTCCGCCGGTAGTCCTTCGGTGGTCCTCCGGTAGTGCCGAGCGCCCGTCGGGATCTTCCCGGCGGGCGCTTCGGCGTGTCGCGGGGGCGGCGTCCGGTAGATTGTGTCTATCTGACGAGAAGGGGTGGTGCCCGGTGGCCGGGATTCACGACGTGGCCGAGGAGTGGGACGTCCGGGACGGGCACACGCCCTTCCGCGGCAAGGTGACGGGCGTGCGCAGCGAACAGGTGCGGATGCCCGACGGCGTCTGGGCGCAGCGCGACTACCAGCTGCACCCCGGCTCGGTCGCGGTGCTCGCCCTCGACGAGCAGGGCCGGGTGCTGACCCTGCGCCAGTACCGGCACCCCGTCCGGCACCGGCTCTGGGAACTCCCGGCGGGGCTGCTCGACGTGCCCGGCGAGAACCCGCTGCACGCGGCGCAGCGGGAGCTCTTCGAGGAGGCCCACTGCAAGGCCGGGCAGTGGCGCGTCCTGGTCGACTTCTTCACCTCGCCCGGCGGCAGCGACGAGGCCGTGCGGCTCTTCCTGGCGACGGACCTGTCGGAGGCGGACGGCGAGCGCTACGCGGCGCACGGCGAGGAACTGGAGATCGAGACGGCCTGGGTGCCGCGCGAGGACCTGGTCCGGCTGGTCCTGGCCGGCGAACTCCACAACCCGACCCTGGTCACCGGCGTCCTGGCCCTCACCGCGACCGGCGGCGACCTCGACACGCTCAGGCCCGCGGACGCGGAGTGGCCGGCCCGGCCGTACTGAAAGGCACAGATGGGGGCGCGGGGAACTGCGCGCGGCGGGAGTCGCACGTCGGTGCGGTCGCGGGATAGTGCAAGGCATTGTCCTGCGAGGCGATCTGGCTGCGGGTGCTCGGTTGGCCGCGCAGTTCCCCGCGCCCCTGCTTTCGCTCGGGTGGGCCTGCAGCAGTCCTCCCCGCGCCCCTGGTTTCGCTCGGGTGGGCCTGCTGCAGTCCTCCCCGCGCCCCTGGTTGCGCTCGGGTGGGCCTGCAGCAGTTCTCCCCTTGCGCCAGCAAGGTGATTCGGCCGTTGGTCATACCAGGGTGTCTCGGCGGGGCGGGGTGGGCGAACTACGCTTCGCGGACAGGGCTCGGTGGGCGGGCTCGGGGCGCTGGGCGACGGGTCGGGAGTGGCGCGGGTGGCGAGGAAGACGGCGGCGGTGGCCGAGGCGGCCGGGATCTTCGACGTGTTGCCCGCAGGTGCCCGGCCGTTCGCCGGGCGGGGGGCGGAGCTGGCGGCGCTGACGGTCGCGGCGGGGCGGCCCGCCCAGGGGAGGGGGCGGCTGCTGGTGCTGGCGGGGCGTCCGGGTTCGGGGCGCAGCGCGCTCGCGGTGCGGTGGGCCAGGTCGGTGGCGGGGGACTACCCGGACGGGCTGCTGTACGCGCGGCTGTCCGCGCCGGACGGGGGGCGGGTGGGGGCCGGGCGGGCGGCCCGGGTGCTGCTGGACCAGTTGGGGGAGCGGCCGGGGGCGGCGCTGCTGCCGGGTGCGGCGGAGGAGGACCCGGCCTGCGAGGCGCTGCGGGAGGCGCTGGGGCAGCGCAAGGTGCTGGTGCTGCTGGACGACGTGCGGGACGCCGGGCAGGTGTGGCCGCTGCTGGCGGAGAAGACCGACTCGCTGCTGCTGGCGACCACCTCGGGGCCGCTGATGGGCATCGACGGGATCGATCCGGTGATCCTCGGCGGCCTGGACCACCGGGCCGCGGTGGACCTGCTGGGCGAGCTGGTCGGCGGGACCAGGGTCTCCTGCGACCCGGTGGGCGCCGCGGACCTGGCCGAGGCGTGCGCGAACCGGCCGGCCGCGCTGCGCCTGGCGGCAGGGTGGCTGCGCACCGAACCCCGGCTGGCGGTCACCGACGCCGCGGCCCGGCTGCGGCCCGTTCCGGCGCCCGTGCCGGCGGTGGTGGAGGGGCCGGTGCGGCCGGCCGATCCGGAGCGGGAGACGGTGCCGGTGGTGGAGGGCGACCCGCTGCGCGGGGCGTTCGAGCTGGCGTACCGGCGGCTGCCCGCGGCCAGGTCCCGGCTGCTGCGGCTGTGCACGCTGGCGCCCGGCCAGCTGGTCGACCTGCGCACGGCGTCCGCGCTGGCGGGGTGTCCGGCGCCGGAGGCGGGGGCGGGGCTGGCGGCGCTGGCCGAGCTGGAGCTGCTGGAACGGGAGCCGGACGCGGCGGACGGCACCGAGCGCTACCGGGTGCCGGGCCGGCTGTACGGGCGGCTGGTGGAGCTGCGCGGGGAGGTGGACCGCCCGTCCGAGGTGGAGCTGGCCCGGGCCCGGCTGCTGGAGCGGCTGGTGCGGCTGGTGGACTCGGCGCGGCTGCTGCTGGACCCGGCGGCCGGCCCCAATCCGGACCCGCTGCCGGGGCCGCTGCGGCTGCGCACCGCCGCGCACGCCGAGGGCTGGCTGCTGGGGGAGCGCGAGCTGCTGCTGGCCGCGGTCGCCGACGCGGTGGGCCAGGGGGACCTGGACGGTTCGGCGGGCCGCCTGGTGACCGCGCTGCTGCGCGCCCTGCCGCTGACCGGTGAGGCGGCCCCCGCGGACCTGCACGCCCTGCACGAGTCGGTGCTGAGGGTGGCCGAGCGGCAGGGTGCGCCGCGCCGGGCCGCCGCCGCGCTGCTGAACCTGGGTGACCTGCAGGCCGCCGCCGGGCGCTGGGAGCAGGCGGGCGAGCGCTACCGCCGGGCCGTCGAGCTGGCCCGGGGGGCGGGCGACGAGGCGGGCTGCGCCCGCGCGCTGGAGGGCGTGGGCCACGGCCACCGGGCGCTCGGCGACCCGCTGCGCGCCGCCGACGCCTACGGGCGGGCGCTGGTGCTGCG
This sequence comes from Kitasatospora sp. NRRL B-11411, assembly GCF_000721345.1. Lineage (NCBI taxonomy): Bacteria > Bacillati > Actinomycetota > Actinomycetes > Kitasatosporales > Streptomycetaceae > Kitasatospora > Kitasatospora sp. NRRL B-11411. Next base: position 23,946 of record NZ_JOGH01000058.1, read on the forward strand.
GCAGGCCCTGGGCGACCGGCCGGCCGAGGCCCGGCTGCTGGTGCGGCTGGCGGAGGCGCACGCCGGGCTGCGGCGGTTCGAGGAGGCGCTGCGCGAGTACCGGTCGGCGGCCGCGGTGCTGCGCCGGATCGGCGACGGGCGGGGCGAGCAGGAGGTCGCGGCGCTGGCCGCCCGGCTGCAGCGGCACCTCGGCCGGGAGGGCCTGCGTCCGCTTCCGGAGTAATGTCGTAGGTGCGGAGTTCGCCCGGAAATGTGGCCTTGGAACGCGTGCAAGCCTACGAACCTGCCAATGTGTCTGGCTGATTTAGTCACTTTGGAAGGCTGACACGCCGACTGGGCTTCATTACACTCGAACTCAGTCGCGCATAGATCTATGCACCGGCCTGTCCGTTGTGCCTTCTTGTGCGTCGCCTGCCGGTCTTCCCCGGCCGGTATCCCCCATGGCAAGAGGACGTGTTAGCCGTGAAGGTCGGCATCCCCCGCGAGGTCAAGAACCACGAGTACCGCGTGGCCATCACGCCTGCCGGTGTGCATGAGCTGGTCCGCAACGGACACGAGGTCGTCATCGAGGACAACGCCGGTGTCGGCTCCTCGATCCCGAACGAGGAGTACGTGGCCGCCGGTGCGACCATCCTCCCCACCGCCGACGAGGTGTGGGCCGCGGCCGACATGATCCTCAAGGTGAAGGAGCCCATCGCCTCCGAGTACCACCGGCTGCGCAAGGGCCAGACCCTCTTCACCTACCTGCACCTGGCCGCCGACCGGGCCGGCACCGACGCGCTGGTCGCCTCCGGCACCACCGCGATCGCCTACGAGACGGTGCAGCTGCCCAACGGCGCGCTGCCGCTGCTCGCCCCGATGTCCGAGGTCGCGGGCCGGCTGGCCCCGCAGGTCGGCTCCTACCACCTGATGCGCCCGGCCGGCGGCCGCGGCGTGCTGCCCGGCGGCGTGCCCGGCACCCACCCGGCGAAGGCGGTCGTCATCGGCGGCGGCGTCTCCGGCTGGCACGCGGCCACCATCGCCATCGGCATGGGCTACGACGTGACCCTGCTGGACCGCGACATCAACAAGCTGCGCGAGGCCGACAAGGTCTTCGGCACCAAGGTCAAGGCGATCGTCTCCAACTCCTTCGAGCTGGAGAAGGCCGTCGTCGAGGCCGATCTGGTGATCGGCGCGGTGCTGATCCCGGGCGCCAAGGCCCCCAAGCTGGTCACCAACGAGCTGGTCGCCAAGATGAAGCCGGGCTCGGTGCTCGTGGACATCGCCATCGACCAGGGCGGCTGCTTCGAGGACTCGCACCCCACCACGCACGCCGAGCCGACCTTCCAGGTCCACAACTCGGTCTTCTACTGCGTGGCCAACATGCCGGGCGCCGTCCCCAACACCTCCACCTACGCGCTCACCAACGCGACCCTGCCGTACGTGGTCGAGCTGGCCAACCGCGGCTGGAAGGAGGCGCTGCGCCGGGACGCCGCGCTCGCCAAGGGCCTGAACGTGCACGAGGGCCAGATCACCTTCCCGGCCGTCGCCGAGGCGTTCGGCCTGGAGTCGGTCTCCCTGGAGAGCGTGCTCGCCTGACGCCCCCTCACCCGCTGTCGCCCCCGGCCGTCCTTCCCCTTCGCGCCGGGGGCTTCGGCATGCCCGCGCGGGCCGGCGGGCGGACCGGCGGTGACCACCGGCGGTCAATTGCGGTGCGGTTTGTCACCCGCTCTGTCGACAAGGACACCTGACGGGCCCTCACGGCCCGGTGCCTGCGCGGAAACGTTAGGGTCGTGTCTTGACACGGGGTGGGTGAACGGCCGACACACACGGCCCACTACCGTGGATTGTGTTGCTGCGAATGCCCGAAACGGCCTAGAGTCGCAAACCGTTGGCATGCTGCCACGCTGACGAATCGACATAGAGTCCTGGACGTCCAAGGAGGTAAGACGACTTGTGAATGAGTCGACATTTGCTCCCGGGGGTGGTCAGCCAGGACTGGCGGAGCTCTCCGCCGGGCAGCCGAACGAGGAAGCCCGGCAGGCCACGGTGGGCGCGCAGGAGGTCGGCTCGGTCGCGGTCCGCACCTTCGAGGCCCGCCAGAGCGCGGCGACGGCCGCCACCGACTACGACGCCGACTTCGCGGCGTACGGCCTGGCCTACAGCGAGCTCGGCTACGGGCCCTACGACGACCCGGACGCCGAGTACGAGCCCGACCCCGAGTACGCCGCCACCCTGGCCCCCGACGCGGCCCGCCAGCGCCGCGAGCGGGTCGGCCCGACCGGCCGCCCGCTGCCGTACTTCCCGATCCCCGCGCCGCTCGCCGAGCACGGCCCCGCGCAGATCATCGCGATGTGCAACCAGAAGGGCGGCGTCGGCAAGACCACCTCCACCATCAACCTGGGCGCGGCGCTCGCCGAGTACGGCCGCCGGGTGCTGCTGGTGGACTTCGACCCGCAGGGCGCGCTCTCGGTCGGCCTCGGCGTCAACCCGATGGAGCTCGACGTCACCGTCTACAACCTGCTCATGGAGCGGGGCCTGACGGCCGACGAGGTGCTGCTGAAGACCGCCATCCCCGGCATGGACCTGCTGCCGTCCAACATCGACCTGTCGGCCGCCGAGGTGCAGCTGGTCAGCGAGGTCGCCCGGGAGTCGGCGCTGGCCCGCGCGCTCAAGCCGCTGCTGCCCGACTACGACTACGTGATCATCGACTGCCAGCCCTCGCTGGGCCTGCTGACGGTCAACGCGCTGACCGCCGCGCACAGCGTGATCGTCCCGCTGGAGTGCGAGTTCTTCGCGCTGCGCGGCGTCGCGCTGCTCACCGAGACCATCGAGAAGGTCTGCGAGCGGCTCAACCCCGACCTGCGGCTGGACGGCATCCTGGCCACCATGTACGACTCGCGCACCGTGCACTCGCGCGAGGTGCTGGCCCGGGTCGTCGAGGCGTTCGGCGAGCACGTCTTCCACACCGTCATCGGACGGACCGTCAGGTTCCCGGAGACCACCGTGGCGGGCGAGCCGATCACCACCTACGCCACCAACTCGGTCGGCGCGGCCGCCTACCGCCAGCTCGCCAGGGAGGTGCTCGACCGGTGCCGCCCCGCCGAGTGAGCCTCCCGGGGGCCGACGAACTGTTCCGGGCAACCGGCGGAATGGCCCTGTCGCCCTCGCTCGCGCGCAACGGCTCCGGCTCCGGCACCGCCCCCGCGAACGGCACCGCCCCGGCGGGCCAGGAACCCCCCGGGGGCGGCGAGGGCGCCGCTCCCGCGCCGCGCACCCCCGAGGTGCCGGCCGCCAGACCGGAAGCCGCCCCGGCGGCCCCTGCGGGGCGCGCGGAGGACCCCGCAGAGGCCCGGCGGGCGGCCCCGGCCACGGTGCGCGGACGCGGACGGGCCCGGCGGCCCTCCGGGCGGGAACGGCACGACGAGAAGATCACCGTGTACGTGTCCGCCGAGGAACTGATGGACCTGGAGCACGCCCGGCTGGTGCTGCGCGGCGAGCACGGCCTGGCGGTGGACCGCGGGCGGGTCGTCCGGGAGGCCGTCGCGGTGGTCCTGGCGGACCTGGAGCAGCGCGGCGAGGCGTCGATCCTGGTGCGGCGGCTGCGCGGGCGCTGAGGGCCGCCGCGGGGCGCCCCCGGCCGGTGCCGGGGTTTCCGCCGGCGGGTCTGCCAGAATGTGGCGTCATGGCGTTCCAGGTCCGGTTGGAGAACTTCGAGGGGCCGTTCGACCTGCTGCTCGGACTGATCGCCAAGCACAAGCTGGACGTCACCGAGGTGGCGCTGTCGAAGGTCACCGACGAGTTCGTCGCGCACATCAGGGCGATGGGGCCGGAGTGGGACCTGGACGCGGCGACCGAGTTCCTGGTGGTCGCGGCGACCCTGCTGGACCTGAAGGCGGCCCGGCTGCTGCCGGTCGCCGAGGTCGAGGACGAGGAGGACCTGGCGCTGCTGGAGGCGCGCGACCTGCTGTTCGCGCGGCTGCTGCAGTACCGGGCGTACAAGAGGGTCGCGGCGCTGTTCGCCGAGCGCTGGGACGGCGAGGCGCTGCGCCGGGCGCGGACGGTCGCGCTGGAGCCCCGGTACGCGCAGCTGCTGCCCGAGGTGGTGCTGGCGGTCGGCCCGGAGCGGTTCGCGCAGCTGGCCGCGAAGGCGTTCGCGCCCAGGCCGCGGCCGGCCGTGTACGTGGACCACATCCACGTGCCGCCGGTCAGCGTGCGCGAGCAGGCCGCGCTGGTGGCGCGGCGGCTGGCCGAGCTCGGCGAGGCGACCTTCGGGCGGTTGGCGGCGGACGCGGAGAGCACGCTGGTGGTGGTCGCCCGGTTCCTGGCGCTGCTGGAGCTGTACCGGGAGCGGGCGGTGGACTTCGAGCAGCCGCGGGCCCTGGAGGAGCTGGTGGTGCGCTGGGTGGCCGCCTCCGGGCAGCGGGTCGAGGTGACCGACGAGTTCGACCGCCCGGCGGGCGGCGGCCAGGAAGGCGGTACGGCATGACGGAGCGGCCCGCGCGCCGGTCCCTGGGGCTGCCGGGTGCGCCCCGGCCCGGGGAGTGGCAGGAGTCGGCGTACCCGGACGGGGTGCGCGTCGAGCCGGTGGAGCGCGTCCTGGCGCTGCCGGACGCGCCGGAGCCGGAGCCCGGCGGGGTGCCGCTGCGGGCGGGGCTGGAGGCGGTGCTGATGGTCGCCGACGAGCCGGTCGCGGAGGGCAGGCTGGCCGGGGTGCTGGACGCGCCGCGGGAGCAAGTGGCCGCGGTGCTGCGGGAGTTGGCGGCCGAGTACACGGCGCAGGGGCGCGGCTTCGAGCTCCGGCAGGTGGCCGGCGGGTGGCGGTTCTACAGCCGCGCGGAGTGCGCCGGGGCGGTCGAGCGGTTCGTGCTGGACGGGCAGCAGGCCCGGCTCACCCAGGCCGCGCTGGAGACGCTGGCGGTGGTCGCGTACCGGCAGCCGGTGTCGCGCGGGAGGGTTTCCGCGGTCCGTGGTGTGAACTGCGACGGCGTGATGCGTACCCTGGTACAGCGAGGACTGGTCGAAGAAGCCGGCACCGAGCCCGAGACCGGAGCGATCCTGTATCGGACGACGAACTACTTCCTGGAACGGATGGGGCTGCGCGGCCTGGACGAGCTGCCGGAGCTCGCGCCCTTCCTGCCCGAGGTCGACGACGTGGAAGCGGAGTCCCTGGAGGGCACGATGATCGCGCAGGCGGTCGCCGCCGCACAGGAAGGGCCGAGGCCGAACCAGGCCGACCAGACGGATATCGACGTACGGACATTTTGATGCGTAGCAGTGGCAACGGTGGCAACGGCAGGAACAGCGGCGGCGGCGGGCAGGGCCGGGGCGGGCAGGGCGGCGGCCGAGGCGGCCAGCAGGGCGGGGGCCGGGGCGGATCGTCGTCCTACGGCGGCGGCAGCGGCGGTGGCCGCGGCGGGCAGTCCTCGCGCGGCGGCTCGGGCTCGTACGGCGGCGGCAGCGGCTCGTACGGCGGCGGGCGCGGGGGTTCGGGCTCCGGCTCCTCGTACGGCGGCGGCCAGGGCCGCGGCGGGTCGGGCTCCGGCTCGGGCTCGTACGGGCGCGGGGGCGAGCGGCGCGAGGAGCGGCGGCAGCCGCGTCCGGAGGAGCGCCGGTACGACCGGCCCGAGTACGGCGGCGGGCCGAACGCGACGCCCGGGCGCGGGGCGTTCGACTCCCGCAAGCCCGGGGCGGCGCCCCGGCCGCGGCGGGAGGGGCAGGGCGCGCCCGGCGACCCGCGGCGCCAGCCGCAGCGCTCCCGGGAGCTGCAGGGCCGGATCGAGGACCGGGTGCTGGCCCGGCACGAGGGCCCCGGCAAGGAGGTCGGCGAGGACGGCGAGCGCCTGCAGAAGGTGCTGGCGCGGGCCGGCATGGGCAGCCGCCGGGCCTGCGAGGAGCTGATCGCGCAGGGCCGGGTCGACGTCAACGGCGAGACCGTGCTGGAGCAGGGCCGCCGGGTCGACCCGGTGAAGGACGAGATCAAGGTGGACGGCCTGACCGTCGCCACCCAGTCCTACCTGTTCTTCGCGCTCAACAAGCCGGCCGGCGTGGTCTCCACCATGGAGGACCCCGAGGGCCGGCAGTGCCTGGGCGACTACGTGACCAACCGGGAGACCCGGCTGTTCCACGTCGGCCGCCTGGACACCGAGACCGAGGGCATCATCCTGCTCACCAACCACGGCGAGCTGGCCCACCGCCTCACCCACCCCAAGTACGGCGTCACCAAGACCTACCTGGCCGCGATCCAGGGCCCGCTGCCGCGCGACCTCGGCAAGACCCTCGCCAAGGGCGTCGAGCTGGAGGACGGCTGGGCCCGCGCCGACAGCTTCAAGGTGATCTCCAACCTCGGCAAGAACTACCTGGTCGAGGTGACCCTGCACGAGGGCCGCAAGCACATCGTGCGCCGCCTGCTGGCCGAGGTCGGCTTCCCGGTCGACAAGCTGGTGCGCACCGCGTTCGGCCCGATCTCGCTGGGCGACCAGAAGTCCGGCTGGCTGCGCCGCCTGACCAACCCCGAGGTCGGCACCCTGATGCACGAGGTCGGCCTGTAGCAGCCGCCCACCGGAGCCCGTCCGCCGCACCGCCGCGGACGGGCTCCGACGCGTGCCCGGACGGCCGTGCGGAGGGCGGGCCCCGCCGGGCCCCGACGCGCCTTGACATGTGAGGCGCACCGCACGGCCTTGCTATCGTTCCGCCCGGTGGCAGAAGATTGCCACCGAAGTTCGCCCCGGCGCGTGGCGGAAGTGCGCCACCGCGTCAGGCCACTGGGCGGCGGGGGAAGGAACCACCACCATGCTGGACGCATTCACCGTGCTGGGCCTCGGCCGCCCCGACGGCCAGGTGTACGCCGCGCTGGTCGTCGCGCCGCAGTCCACCGCCGAGGAGTTGGCGGAGCACTGCGGCCTGACCCTGGAGCAGTGCCGGGCCGCCCTGGACCGGCTCGCCGAGCAGGGCATGGCCACCCGCGCCCCGGTCGACCGGGAGCGCTACCTGTCGGTCGCCCCCGACGTCGCCATCGGCACCCTGATCGGCCACCGCGAGGCCGAACTGCGCTCCGCCCGCGCCGAGATGCACCGGCTGATGGACGCCTTCCGCGAAGCCTCCCGGTACACCGACCCGGCGCACTCGGTGGAGGTGCTCACCGGCGGCGAGGCGATCGCCCAGCGCCTGGAGCACCTGATCGAGTCCAGCCAGTACCAGATACGCGGCTTCGACTGCCCGCCGTACGTGCAGGACCCGACGGTCGAGCAGCCCCGGCAGCGGGCCAAGCTCAAGTCCGGGGTGCGGATCCGCACCGTCTTCGACAAGGAGGCGATCGCCTGGCCCGGACGGCTGGAGCAGGAGATCCTCACCGGCGTCGAGGACGGCGAGGAGGCCCGGGTCCGTCCGGTGCTGCCGATGAAGATGATGATGGCCGACGACAAGATGGCGATCATCCCGATCAGCGTCGGCGACAGCGTGCTGGACGCCGCGTACGTCATCCACCCGTCCGCGCTGCTGCAGGCCCTGGACGCGCTGTTCGAGGCCGAGTGGGAGCGCGCCGTGCCGCTGCAGACCGTGCTCGGCGACGGCGAGGGGCCCGGGCCGGAGGCCGACCACCTCAAGCTGCTGGGCCTGCTGGCGGCCGGCCTCACCGACGAGTCGATCGCCCGCTCGCTGGGCTGGAGCGCCCGCACCACCCAGCGCCGCCTGCAGGGCCTGATGCGGGAACTCGGCGCCACCACCCGCTTCCAGGCGGGCATGGCGGCCCGGGAGCGCGGCTGGCTCTGACGGACCGGCCCCGGCGGGCCGCCGTCCGCCCGGCCGGGCCCACCGGGCCGGGGGCGGGGTCAGCTCCAGGGCCGCAGGGCCGCCCAGCGGCCGTCCGGGCCGCGCTCCAGCTTCTCCAGGCCGAGCACGGCCGTCCGGTTCAGCCGGCCGTAGATGTGCGGGAACAGCACCCCCTCGGCGGCGCCCGGCGGCGGCCCGCCGGCCGCCGCCTCCCACTTCACCATCGGCTCGACCAGCTTCTCCTCGATCAGCAGGGCCATCAGCGGCTCCGGGGCGTCCCGGAAGAACGCGTTGGCCACCGCCAGCGCGGTGGGCTCGTCCGGCGAGCAGTGCAGGAAGCCCTCGGTCAGCAGCGACGCGGCGGTGTACGGCCGGCCCGGGTCGCGCAGCCAGTCGTCCAGCGGGGCGAGGTGGTAGATCATGAGTCTTTTCTACCCCTCCCGGGCCGGACCGCCGGGCCAAGGGCGCGGCTCACAGGCCCGCCACCTTCGCCGTCGCCGCGATCTCGTACACCAGCGTCACCGTGCGCCGCCCGCCCGGCGGCAGCGGGACCTCCCAGCGGGCGATGCCCTCGGCGTCCAGCTCGTCCGGCGGCGGCGAGCAGTGCTCCTTGCGCAGCCGCACCTGCACCGCGGACACCTCGGAGACCGGGATCCGCTCGCGCAGCACCACCACCCGCTCGGTGTGCTCGTCCGGGCCGGAGAAGCGCGACAGGTGCAGGCGCACGGTGCGGGTCACCAGGGTGCGCTGGCCGCCCAGACCCGCGCCCTCCCGGCGCTCGTCGGCCTCCCGGACCACCCGCAGCCCGTCCGAGGAGCCGAACGCCAGGCGCACCGGCGCGCCCGGCGCGGTGAACTCCAGGGCGCCCCGGCCGGTGTAGCCCGAGCCGCGCACCAGGTCCACCGGGCCGGCCAGCAGCGGGTGCCCCGCCGCGTTGCGGAACGACACCACCTCGGTGACCGCCTCCGACAGCTCCGGCGCCGCCGCGAACTCGCTGTGCGCCGCCGCCTCGAACACGCTCACCGGCACCCGGTGCGCCCGCCCGTCCGAGGGCACCGACACCGGGCCGTCCACCCGCAGCACCCGCACCTCGCCGCCGTCGTCCAGGCCCGGCAGGCCCGGCTCCAGCGGGCCCGCGTCGGAGACCGCCTGCTCGCGCAGCTCCACCTCGACGGTCTTCTTCTCCTGCGCCGAGCGCTCCCGCAGCACCAGCCGGTCCTCGACCAGCGCCGGCGGCTCGCCCGCCGACGCCGAACGCGCCGTCGACAGCGTCAGCCGCACGTCCGACCAGTCCTCGCCGGTGCGCTGCCACACCACCGCGTCGCTCTCCAGCCGCAGCGTGCCGCCCACCAGCTCGGCCCGGTACGCCGGACGCCACAGCGCACACGCCGTCAGGTGCCCCACCCGGGCCAGGAACCGGCCCGGCTCGGCGCACTCCACCGACAGCTCCACGAACGCCAGCAGCTCGGCCGGCTCCCGCTCCGCCAGGTCCAGCGCCTCCTCGGCCCGGGCCAGCTCCGCCGCCAGCTCCACCGAGCGCACCCGCGAGCCGCGCAGCTGCTCGCCGTACGACTCCCGCTCGGCGTCCACCCGGTCCAGCTCGCGCGACCAGCGGGCCTGCTCCAGCTCGCCGTGGCCCGCGCCCTCGCCGATCTCCCGCAGCAGATCCGCGGCCAGCTGCCCGAGCAGCGCCAGCCGGGCCTGCAGCCGCTCCTGGCGGCGCGACTCGGCCAGGTGCTCGCGCTCCAGGTCGTGCACCCGGCGGCGCAGCGCCGAGTCGTCCGGCCCCGGCGGCAGCGGCACCGGCGGCTGCCAGGACCGCACCAGCCGCACGTCCAGCACCTTGGCCGCGCCGGTCGGCGCGCCGTCCCGGTCCAGCAGCCGGGCGTGCAGCGAGCGGTCCGCCGCCAGCGCCGTCACCGGGCCCAGCCGCAGCCGGTGCACGCCCGGCGCCAGCTCCAGCTCCGCCGTCCGCTCCAGCTGCGCCCGGTCCTCCAGACAGGTCGCGGCGGTCACCGGAAGGGCGATCGTCTCCTCGTCCACGTTCAACTCCTCCGGCACGTTCAACTCCTCCGGTTCCCGCCGACCACGGCCTTGCCGGCCGGAATGCGGATCGCATAACCGCCCGTCAGCTCCACCGAACCACCCGGCGGCACCACCACCCGGCGGATCCGGGCCGAGGAGGGCACCGCCTCGGACGGCTGCTCCGGCGGCGACCAGCCCGGCCGCTCCTCGACCCGCACCTCCGGATCGCCCGGCACCGGCACCCGCTCGCGGACCTCCACCGACGCCTCGTGCGGCAGCCGGTTCACCAACTCGATCCGCACGCCGTGCTCCAGCACCGTCGTCGAGTTCAGCACCCCCGACGTCGACTCCCGCACCTCGGCGTGCCGGGCCACCCGCAGCTCCTCGGCCCGGCCCAGGCCCAACTCCCGCACCCCGCCCGGCGCCAGCGTCGGCAGCGCCGCCGTCAGCAGGAAGTCGCCGTCCACCGACACCTCCACCGGGCCGGCCAGCAGCGCGTGCGCCGTCGCGTTCGACAGCTCCAGCACCGCGTACACCGCCTCCTCCACCGACGGCACCGTCACGTAGGCGGTCCGCACCCCCACCGGCAGCTCCGCCACCGCCACGGTGTGCCACACCCCGTCCGACGGGACGTCCGCCGGGGCCTGCGCGTCGAAGCGGTGGTCGAACGAGCCCGCCGACTCGCGCGGCGGCGCCCCGAACCGGGGCAGCGGCAGCCGGCCCACCGCCTCCGCCGCGCGCAGCGCGCTCCCGCCGCCGCGCAGCCGCGGCGGCTCCGGGAACAGCCGGCCGCGCCGGTACGACTCCTCCGCCGGGCCCGCCAGCACCATCGCCGGGTAGTCCAGCTGGTCGGCGGACGGCCGCGGCTCGGCCGGGGCCGCGGGCGCGGAGTCGGCCTGCGGGGCGGGCGCCGCCCCGCCGTACGCCAGGCCGCGGGACCGCTCACCGGCCGGGGGCGGCGGGGGAGCGGCCGCCGCGACCGGCATCGCCATCGGGGCCAGCCGCATCGGCGGCCCGGCCGGCGCGAACCCCGGCGCGGCCGGTGCGCCCGGCCCGCCGCCCGGCGCGCCGCCAGGTGCGAACCCCGGCGCGCCGCCCGGCCGTCCGGCCCGCCGCGGCGACGGCTGCGGCGGGGGCACCGGGCCGCCGCCGCCCATCGCCGCGCCCATCGCCGCGGACACCGCCACCGGCGGCTCCGGCGGCTCCGGTTTCGACCGCTGCGCGTCCTGCCAGCCGTCGAACAGCCCGTCCAGGCCCTCCGGTTGCGCGCGCCACCCCGACGGCGCGGGCGCCGCCTGCCGGCGGCCGATCCGCAGCGACGCCAGCTCCGGCAGCGCCCCCGCCCGCAGCAGGCCCGCCGTCGACAGCGCCAGCCGCACCCCCGACCAGTCCTCGCCCGTCCGCTGCGCCACCGACGCCCGCAGCACCAGCCGCGCCGTCCGCTCGCCCCGGCGGTGCGCCAGCTGGTACGTCGGCACCCACACCGCGCCCGGCACGGTGTACTCCACCTCCAGCTCCACCGGGCCCGCGCCGCGCACCGTCAGCTCCGCGCACGCCCCCGCCTCGACCCCGCCCGCCCGTTCGGCCGAGGAACGGGCGTCCGCCCGGGCGGCCGCCACCTGGTAGGCGTGCTCGGCCAGCCGGGCCTGCTGGGCCAGCTCCACCGCCCGCTCCTGCAGCACCTCCAGCCGGGCGTCCACGAACTCGGCCAGCGCCAGCACCGCGTCCGCCGGGGCCCGCCGGTGCCCCTCGTCCCGGCGGCGCTGCGGCGGCACCGGGCGCAGCGCCGCGACCTCCGCGATCCGCTCGTCCAGCCGGCGGCAGCGCTCCTCCAGCAGCTCGAACCGGGCCCGAAGGTTCTTCAACTCCTGCTCCCAGGACGGGAGTTCGTCCTCGTCGCGGACCCGGGCCGGATAGCCCAGCCGGGCCTCGGCGACCCGCCCCTCGCCCGACAGCACCCGCACCCGCAGCGACCCCGCCGCCGCCAGCAGCGGCAGCCCCGACACCCGCACCCGGCCGTCCGCCGGCAGTACGCCCGCGGCCCGGCGCCGGCACACCGCGCCCACCGCGTGCACCACCACCGACTCCAACCCGGACTCCCACACCGCCCGTTGCCCCGCCACCTGGCCCCCTTCGCTGCCGGCCCGCACCCCGGACCCGGGCGCCCAGTCTGCACCCAACCCCCGTCGCCGCACCCGGATTTCCGCTGCGCGTCGGCCGGACGGCCCGGGCGGGGCGGTATGCGGGGGCGTCCGGGCGTGCGGGAGGATGGGGGGACAGTTGCACGCCGCTGCACACCGCTGCACGCCGCACCCGGGAGACGAGAAGCCGCCATGCGCACAGCCGCCGTCATCGGCACCGGACTGATCGGCACCTCCGCCGCGCTCGCCCTCACCCGCCGGGGGATAAGCGTCCACCTCGAGGACGCCGACCAGGACGCCGCCCGCACGGCCGCCTCGCTCGGCGCGGGCACCACCGAGCCCGCCGACGGCCCCGTCGACCTGGCGGTCATCGCCGTCCCGCCGGCGCTGGTCGGCAAGGTCCTCGCGGACTGCCAGCGGCGCGGCCTGGCCCGCTGCTACACCGACGTCGCCAGCGTCAAGGCCGGGCCGCGCGGCGAGATCACCGCGCTCGGGCTCGACACCGCCCGCTACATCGGCTCGCACCCGATGGCCGGCCGCGAACGCTCCGGGCCGCTCGCCGCCACCGCCGACCTGTTCGAGGGCCGCCCGTGGGTGCTCACGCCCACCGCCGACACCGACACCGAAACGCTCAACGCCGCACTCGAACTCGTCGCCCTCTGCGGGGCCATGCCGATCGTCATGGACGCCGCCGACCACGACCGGGCCGTCGCCCTCGTCTCGCACGCCCCGCAACTGCTCTCCTCGCTGGTCGCCGCCCGGCTGGAGCACGCCGAGGAGACCGCCGTCCGGCTCTCCGGGCAGGGCGTGCGCGACGTCACCCGGATCGCCGCCTCCAACCCCGCGATGTGGATCGACATCCTCTCCGCCAACGCGGGCGTCGTCGCCGACGTCCTCGACGACCTCGCCGCCGACCTCGCCGACACCGTCACCGCGCTGCGGGCCCTGCAGGCCGCCGACGAGGGCCAGCGGCGGGCCGGCGCGGCCGGCATCGAGGCCGTCATGCGCCGCGGCAACACCGGCCAGGCCCGCATCCCCGGCAAGCACGGCGCGCCGCCCACCCGCTACGAGACCGTCACCGTCGTCCTCGGCGACCAGCCCGGCGAACTCGGCCGCCTCTTCGGCGAGGTCGGCGCGCTCGGCGTGAACATCGAGGACGTGACGATCGAGCACTCGACGGGACAGCAGGTCGGCCACGTGCAGCTGGCGGTCGCGCCGACGTCGGTGCGGGCACTGGTGGCGGGGCTGCGCGAGCGGGGCTGGGGGGTGCGGGAGCAGTAGGGGGAGGAGAGGGGAGCCGCTGCGCGAGGCTTCCGGGGGGTGAGGAGGGGAGGGGAAAGGGCGGCGGCGCGGGGCGGGGAC
>NZ_JOGH01000059.1:0-36259 GCF_000721345.1 Kitasatospora sp. NRRL B-11411
GGTCGGGGCCGGGGTGGCGGGGGCGGGGGTGAGGAAGTCGGGGGCGTACGACCCGGCGGGCGGGATCAGTTCGGCGAGCCAGCCGCGGTCGAGCCCGGCGGCGGCCGTGCGGGGGCGCACCTGGTCGAGCCAGCGCCGGTGGACCCGGTCCGCGGTGCCCGAGCGCAGCAGCCGGAAGCTGCTGACGACCTGCCACATCGGCGAGACGGCGAACCGGATCCGGGCCAGGTCGCCCGCCGGGAGGGCCAGTTCGGCCATCGCGGCCCCCGTTCCTCGAGGATTCGGGCATCCCCGAATCGGTGGCCGCCACTGTAGCGGCCCGCCGATCATTCCCGGCATGACCTCGCAGACCATCACCGCCGCGGCGGCGGGCAGTTGGACCCTGGGCGACCTGACGGTGCGCCGGATCGGCTTCGGCGCGATGCGCCTGGCCCAGACCGGCCCGGCGCTGGTGCCCGGCGCCGTCCCGCGCGACCGGGCGCAGGCGCTCGGCGTGCTGCGCCGGGCCGTCGAGCTCGGCGTGAACCACATCGACACCGCCGCCTTCTACTTCTCGCCGCTGCGCTCGGCCAACGAGCTGATCAACCGCGCGCTGGCGCCCTACCCCGAGGACCTGGTGATCGCGACCAAGGTCGGGCAGCCGCGCGACCCGTCGGGGGCGTGGCTGCCGCACGCCGGGCCGGACCGGCTGCGCGGGCTGGTGGAGGAGAACCTGCGCCAGCTCGGCCGCGACCACCTGGACCTGGTGAACCTCCGGGTCGTGGGCGCGGGCCCGATCGCCGAGCGGTTCGGCGCGCTGGCCGAGCTGCGGACGGCCGGGCTGGTCCGGCACCTGGGCCTGTCCAACGTCCTGCCGCACCACCTGGCCGAGGCGCAGGCCATCGCGCCCGTGGTGTGCGTGCAGAACATGTACGGCCTCGGGGTCCGGCCCGAGCAGGACGCGTTCGTCGGGCTCTGCCGGGCGCGGGGCGTCGCCTTCGTGCCGTTCTACGCGATCGCCGCCGACGGCCGGCAGCACGGGGCGGCCGGGCAGCGGGAGCACCCGGCGGTCGTCGAAGTGGCCCGTGCGCACGGGGTCTCCCCCGCGCAGGTCCGGATCGCCTGGACGCTGCACCGCGGCCCGCACGTGCTGGCCATCCCCGGCACCGGGGACCCCGCCCACCTCGCCGCCAACGTCGCGGCGGGCGCGCTGCGGCTGTCCGCGGCCGAACTCGACCGACTCGACGCGCTGCACCGAGCCGGTGCCGGGGCCGGGGCCGGGAGCGAGAGTTGAGGGACGGGAGCCCGGGCTGGGGGACGACGGTGCGCCGCCCCGCGGCGCCGGTGTCGGGTCCGGCGGGGCGGGGCGGCGGGTCGGGGGTGCGGGTGGGTCAGGACAGCGGGGTGGCGGCGAGCCAGGAGGTGTCCTCGCTCCAACTGGCGGCGCTGTCCCAGGTGTTGCCGCCGACGCCGTCACCGGCGACGTAGCCGGTGTAGGCGTAGTGGCGGATGAAGCGGTTGGGGTAGTTGGCGGACTGGAAGGAGAAGCCCTGCCCGCTGTGGCCGGCCTGCGGGCAGAAGGTCGCGTCCTGGTTGAACAGGGCGGTGCCGTCACCGGCCGCGGTGTGCAGTTGGAAGCCGTAGTGGCGCAGGTACTGGCCGGGGGCGGCGGCCGATTCGAAGGTCAGGCAGGCGCTGTTGGCGAGGCCGGAGCGGACGATCCAGGTGGCGTCGGTGCGGTCGGCGGCGGAGCTGGCGGAGCTGAGCGGGGAGATCGCCACGGTGCCGTCGGCGTTGTGCCGCAGGTAGTCGCCGGTGCAGCAGGCGGTGGTGGCCTTCAGCGAGACCCGGGAGCCGACCGTCAGGTTGCTCGAAGTGACGGCCGCGGTCTGGTAGTTGACGGCGTTGAGGTTGGCCTGCACGGCGTTGTCGGTGGCGTCGGTGGGGTAGCCGGAGGTCATGACGCCCTCGTAGAAGGTGCCGCTGGAGGACTTGCTGTTGTCGCCGCCGATGCCGAGGATGATCGCGCCCTCCTTGTGCATCGGGTTGTAGCCGGAGACGTTCGGGCGGACGCCGTTGTAGTACGTGGACAGGCCGCCGGACTGGGCGTTGCCGGCCTTGATCGCCCACAGGTTGGGGGCGCCCTTGACCATGGCGGTCAGGAAGCGGTGGCTGACGCTCGGGTCGTTGGCGTTGTAGCCCGCGTTGACGCCGGAGAACAGGCCGTTCTCCAGGTCGGCCATCACCCAGGGGCCCTTGCCGGTGCCGGAGCCCCAGATGGTGCTGTCGCCGAAGTAGATGGCCTCCATGTGGCCGTTGCCGGTGTCGAGGTTGTTGGTCTCGGCGTTGCCGTAGTCGAAGCAGCAGCCGCCGCCGAAGTGGGTGCCGTCGAGGACGGCGTACATGCCTTCGGGCTGGTCGCCAGTGGCGATGCCGTTGGTCTTGTTGTTGCGGTAGCCGGTGCCGGCGGCCACGTAGACGCCGTACGCCTTGTGCCCGGCGACGGTGACGGGGGCGGCGGTGGCCGGGGCGAGGTTGTCGGGGCCGCCCGCGGCGCCGCCGGCGGGGGCCTGGGTGAGGCTGTTGCCGCGGCCGGACTGGTCGTAGATGACGGTGATGACGCAGGTGGTGCCGGCGCAGAAGGAGTCCTGGGCGGCGGCGTTCGCGTAGCCGCCGGTGCTCAGGACGCCGATGTCCCTGGTCGCGCCGTCGGAGGC
Organism: Kitasatospora sp. NRRL B-11411; assembly: GCF_000721345.1. Lineage (NCBI taxonomy): Bacteria > Bacillati > Actinomycetota > Actinomycetes > Kitasatosporales > Streptomycetaceae > Kitasatospora > Kitasatospora sp. NRRL B-11411. Next base: position 2,697 of record NZ_JOGH01000059.1, read on the forward strand.
CCGGCGGACCTGGTAGAGCGCGCCGCCGTACCCGCCGTACAGGGCCCGGGTGGTGGAGTGGGCCGCCACGCAGGGCGTTCCGCCGGAGGCGTAGAGGTCGCACGGGCCCTGGGTGGCGGCCTGGGAGGCCGTCTCGGTGCCGGCGATCAGCGCGGCGGTCAGGGCCGTGGTGGCGCCGACCGCGAGCAGGGTGCGCCGGGCGCGGCGCAGCCAGGTGTGGACGGTCAAGGGTGGGCTCCTCGCTGGTGGGTGGGGGTGCGGGGCGGGCTGGGCCCGGGCGGCCGCCCTGATTGTTAGCGCTAACAATTCGCCCTAGACGAACCCCGAAGCCGGTTGGGGCAGTGGGGAGTTCGGCTCATCGGCGGCCGGGCATCACTCTGGAGGCTCGTCCTGACCCCGTCAAGGCCCTCGGCCGGATTCGCCCCCGTCCGCGGCGGATCGGCACGACGGTGGCGCAGCACCCTTGCCCCGCCGGTTGTTATCGCTCACAATGCCCGGGCCCCGGCCGTCCGGCCCCTTCCCCTCGCAGGGGGGCGGGGCCGGACGACCGGGGCCGGAGAGGGACGAGGGCTCAGCGGGCACGGGCTCGGCGGGCGCGGGCTCAGCGGGTGGCGGCGAGGGCCTCGGCGACGGTGGCGGACAGCGGGGTGGTGGGACGGCCGATCAGGCGGGCCAGGTCGCCGCTGCCGCCGGCCAGCAGGCCGCGGGCGATGCCGGAGACGTCGACGTCGACCAGGATCTCGGCGAGCTGCGGGGGCAGACCCGCGCCGGTGAGCACACCGAGGTTGGCCTCGGCCGGCAGCTCGTGGTGGGCGACCTCGCGGCCGCTCTGCCGGGACAGTTCGGCGGCGTACTCCTCGAGCGTCCAGGCGGTGTCGCCGCTGAGCTCGTAGATCCGGTTCGCGTGGCCCTCGCCGGTCAGCGCCTCGGCCGCGGCGGCGGCGTAGTCGGCCCGGGTCGCGGTGCCGATCCGGCCGCCGGCGGTGCTGCCGGCCACGCCGTGCTCCAGCTGGACGGGGATCAGCGCGGTGTAGTTCTCGGTGTACCAGCCGTTGCGCAGGAAGGTGTACGGCAGGCCGGAGTCGAGGATCAGCTGCTCGGTGGCCTTGTGCTCGTCCGCGAGCCGGAAGTCGGCGTCCGGTCCGCCGAGCACTCCGGTGTAGACCAGGCGGGCGGCGCCGGCGGCCTTGGCGGCCTCGATCACGGCGGTGTGCTGGGCGGTCCGGCGGCCGACCTCGCTGCCGGAGATCAGCAGCACGGTGTCGCCGGGGCGGATCGCGGCGGCCAGCGTCTGCGGCCGGTCGTAGTCGGCCTCCCGCAGTTCGACGCCGCGGGCGGCCAGGTCGGCGGCCCGGCCCCGGTCGCGGACGGCGGCGGCGACCTCGGCGGCCGGGACGCGGGCCAGCAGGGCGTCGATGACGAGGCGGCCCAGCTGACCGGTGGCTCCGGTGACGACGATGCTCATGGTGATGCTGCTCCTGGGGTGGGACGACGGCTTCCGCACCCACCGTAGGAAAGTCACTAACCAATCGGAAGTACCCACTTCCGGGTAAGCTACTTCCATGAACCTCAGGGTGAAGGAACTGACCGGCGGCCTCCTGCCGGACGTCAACTCGGAGTCCTGCGCCTCCCGAGGCGTCCTGGAGCACGTCACCAGCCGCTGGGCGGTGCTGGTGCTGGCGGTCCTGCTGGACGGCACCCACCGGTTCAGCGAGCTGCGCCGCGCGGTGGGCGGGGTGAGCGAGAAGATGCTCGCCCAGACCCTGCAGACCCTGGAGCAGGACGGCCTGGTCCTGCGGGAGGCGTACGCCGTCATCCCGCCGCGCGTCGACTACTCGCTGACGCCGCTCGGCGAGGAGGCCGCCCAGCACGTCTGGACGCTGGCCCGCTGGGCCGAGTCGCGCGTCCCGGAGGTGCTGGCGGCCCGGGCGGCGCACGCCGAGCAGGCGGCGCAGGCCCAGCGGGCGCCGCAGGCCGAGCGGGCGAAGAGCGCCCGCTGAGGGGTCGTCACTCCCCCGGCGCCGCCCGCCCCGGCGCGGCATGCCCCGGCACAGTGCGCTCCGGCACGGCGGGCCCCGGCGCGGTGCGCAGGAAGCGGTGCAGCGAGGCGGCGGTCGCGGCGACGAACGCGTCCCGCTGCGGCTGCGGGACGACGTCCAGCGACAGGTACGGGTTGAGGTCCTCCAGCTCCACCAGCAGGAGCTCGCCCGTCGCGGTGCGGCAGGCGTCGACCCGCTGGATGCCGTGATCGAGGGTGTTCCAGTCGATGAAGCGGCGGGCGAAGTCCAGGTCCGGCCCGGTCGGCCGGTAGGGCGTCAGCTCCCAGCGGCGGGCCGGGTCGGGGGCGTGCAGGGCGTACTGGAAGGCGTGGTCGACGAAGTAGAACGAGACCTCGTAGCGGAAGTCGATCAGCGGCTGGACCAGCATGCCGTCCAGGGACGGTCGCGTGGACGGGTCGGTCAGCTGCGCGCGGTCGAGCACGGACAGGCCGATCGAGTCGGCGCCGGCCTTGGGCTTGACCACGTACCGCTCGGCCGGCGGCAGCAGGTGGAGGTCGGCCGGGCGGTCGACGGTGGGGATGACCGGGTGGCCGGCCGCGGTCAGTTCGAGCAGGTAGTCCTTGCCGGCCATGTCGCCGCGGCCGGTCAGCGGGTTGTAGACCCGGGTGCCGCGTTCGGCGGCCCGGCGGCGGAAGGCGTCGAACTGCTCGCGGTAGTGCAGCACCGGGCCGCTGTTGCGGACCACGACCGCGTCGAAGCCGTCCATCAGCGCGGCCGCGTCCCGCGGGTGGCACAGCGCCAGGTCGAACTCCTCGCGCAGCCGCGAGGTCAGGAAGATGTCCTCGTCGCAGTACCGGCGCCCCTGCGCCGGGTAGGCGAGGTCGGTGACGAACAGGATCCCGGAACGCTCACGCACGCTGCCGTCCTCTCCCGGTGGGCGAGCGGCCACTCTACGCGGCCCGTCCCGGCCGCCGGCAGGGGCCCGGCGGTGCGAGCCGCGCCCCCGGCGGCGGGGTGGGGACACGGGTCGCGGCGGGGCGTACGGCGGGCGCACGGGGGCACGGCGGGTGCGGGAGGGGCGCAGGGGGTCGCGGGGAGGGCGCCGGGGTGGGCCGGGAGCAGGTCGGGCGGTAGTGGGGCGGATCGGGACGGATCGGGCGTCCGGTGATCGCGTACGGGCGGAAACGGGCATCACGGCATATGACTGGGGCTTTTTCGCATTCGCTCATCTGAATGATTACGCGACGGTAACGGAGCGATCACCGATAGCGGCCTCGGCCCGTCCAATGACGTGATAGGAATAGATATGTTTTTCGGGGGTAGTCGTGCGCCGGCGGATGTCATATACGCCGGGTTGTGCGCCGGGCGGATTTCGGGTGTCCATGATCGGGGTGCTGTCACCCCCGGATCGTGAGACGCTCGAAACCCGGAACGGGGAACACCGGAACGATCCGCACGGGGGCGGTGGCGGGCGGTCCGACGAAAGGGGTCCGGGGGTGGTCCGACAGGGGCGCCGAACGGGCTCGGAACAGCAACCGACACAAGGCGATGCAAGGGGTGGGCAACGTGAGCAATCCTTTTGACGACGAATCCGGACGCTTCCTGGTGCTGGTGAACCCGGAGGCGCAGTACTCGCTCTGGCCTGCGCACATCGACGTTCCGGGCGGCTGGGAGCAGGTGGGCGCCGAGGGGTCGCGGCAGGAGTGCACGGACCTGATCGACCGGGTCTGGACCGACATGCGCCCGGCCTCCCTGGTGGCAGCCATGGAGTCCGACACCGACTGACGCTTGATCAGATCATCTGATTTAAAGGATTGCCGGCGCGGGCCGGACGGCACGTTCCTCGGCCCGTCGGCAATCCCCTTCATTCAGTGGGAATTCACCCCGCGGACGCCCCTGGGCCGGCCGCGCGGTCGGCCGTTCCCGCGGCCGTTCCCATTCGTCGCTGGAAACCCCCACCGAAGGTGTCGTCGGCATGTCTGAATACCGTCCCGTCCCGTCGCCCGAAACCGCCCCGGAACTGCCGGAACTGCCGGAACCACTGGAGGAGCTGCCGGAACTGCTGGAGCTGACCGCCGCCCAGCAGGGGGTGCGGTACGGCCAGCTGGTCGACCCGGACAGCGCGAAGTACAACATCGGCGAGTGCCTGGAGATCCGCGGCGGGCTCGACGAGGAGCTGTTCGCCGCGGTGGTCGACCGGGTGGTGCACCACTGCGACAGCCTGAACGCGGTGCTGGTCGAGCGGGACGGCGCAGTGCGCCAGCGGGTGGTGCGGCCGGAGGGCGTGCGGGAGCGGCTGCGCCGGGTGGACCTGGGCGGGGAGCCGGACCCGGTGGCGGCGGCGGAGCGGTACATGGCGCGGGACATGGCCGCCGTCGACGACCTCGCGGCGCCCTCGCACCACTGGGCGCTGCTGCGGCTCGGGCCCGAACTGCACTACTGGTACGTCCGCTACCACCACATCTCGATGGACGGGCTGAGCGGCGCGGTGGTGGCCCGGGCGGTGGCCGAGCTGTACACCCGGGCGGCGGGCGGGGCGGGGCCGGTCGAGGTGGCGGGGCCGGTCGGCGGGCCGCTGCGGGCGCTGGTGGCGGAGGAGGCGGCCTACCGGGCCTCGGAGCAGTACGCGGCGGACCGGGCGTACTGGGTGGGCCGGTTCGCCGACCGTCCGGCCGACGCCGGCGCGGGCACCCTGCTGCGGCGGCGCACCGACGGCGGCGCGGGCACGCCGCTGCGCCGGCGCACCGACGGGGCCCCGGCGGGCGGGGGCGGGGCGCTGCACACCGGCGGGACGGTGCCGCTGCCGGTGTTCGAGGGCCTGCGGCGGCTGGCGGCCGAGCACCGCACCACCTGGAGCGCCGTGCTGGTCGCGGCGGTCGCCGCGTACGCGGCGCGGGTGGCCGGGCGGTCCGAGGTGTGCCTGGGACTGGCCTCGCACGGGCGGCCGGGCCGGTTCCGGGAGGCGGTGGGGATGACCGCCACCGTGCTGCCGCTGCCGCTGGCGGTGGAGCCGGGGGCGACGGTGGGCGGCCTGGTGCGGGCGGTGGCCGCGGAGATGCGCGGCGCGCTGCGGCACCGGCGCTTCTCGCGCGCCGAGCTGGCCCGCGCGTTGAACCTGGCGGACGGCGGGGCGCGGCTGACCGACCTGGTGGTGAACGTCATGGGCTACGACTACGGCCTGGACTTCGCGGGCAGCCGGGCCACCTCCCGGGTGCTGTCGATCGGCCCGGTGGACGACGTGTCGCTGTTCGTCGCCGAGCGGGCCGAGGGGACGGGGCCGCTGATCGGTTTCGACACTGACCCGGGGCTGTACCACCCCGAGGACGTGCGGCTGCACCAGCGGGCGGTGTCCGGTTTCCTGGCGGCGTTCGCCGCGGCGGACGCGGACGCGGCGGTGGACGGCCTGCCGCTGGTGGACGCGGAGCAGGCCCGGCGGCTGGTGGAGCAGGGGCGGGGCGCCGCGCTGCCGGACCCGGCCGCGTCCGGGCCGGCGGCCGCGGGCGGGTTGGCGGCGGCGTTCGCGGCCCGGGCGGCGGCCGGCCCGGACGCGCCGGCCGTGGTGGACGGCGACGCGGTGCTGGACTACCGGGAACTGGCCCGGCTGGCGGCCGGGTTGGGCGGGGCGCTGGCCGGGCACGGGGTCGGCCCGGAGGACGGGGTGGGGGTGCTGCTGGGGCGTTCGGCCGCGGTGGTGACGGCCTCGCTGGGCGCGGTGTCCGCGGGCGCGGTGTACGTGCCGATGGACCCGGACTGGCCGGCCGAGCGGCTGGAGCGGGTGGCCGGGGTGGGCCGGGTGCGGGCGCTGGTGGTGGACGCGGCGGCGGCCGGGACGGACTGGGTGGTGGGGGCCGCCGGGCGGCTGCCGGTGCTGGTGGTGGACCGGTCGGGCGCGGTGCTGGACGGCGCGCCGCCGCGGCCCGGCCCGCTGCCGGGGGCGGTGCCCGGCGGGCGGCTGGCGTACACGGTGTTCACCTCGGGTTCGACCGGCCTGCCCAAGGGCGTCGGGGTGAGCCACGCCGACGTGCTGGCGCTGGCCGCGGACGCAGCCTGGGCGGACGGGGTGGTGGACGCGGTGCTGATGCACTCGGCGTACGTCTTCGACGCCTCGACGTTCGAGATCTGGGCGCCGCTGCTGAACGGCGGCCGGGTGGTGGTCGCCCCGCCGGGAGTGCTGGACGCGCCCGGGCTGCGGGTGGCGGTGCAGCGGCACGGGGTGAGCGCGCTGTTCCTGACCACGGCGCTGTGCAACGAGATCGCCCGGACCGACCCGGCGGCGTTCGCGGGCCTGCGGCTGGTGGCGGCGGGCGGCGAGGCGGCCGCCCCCGGGGTGATGGGCCGGATCGCCGCGGCCGCGCCGGACACCGCGGTGCTGCACGTGTACGGGCCGACCGAGACCACCACCTTCGCCACCCGCCACCGGGTGCGGCCCGGCGCGGACGGGGTCCCGCCGATCGGCCGGGCCCTGGACGGCGGGCGGCTGTACGTGCTGGACGCGGCGCTGCGTCCCGTCCCGCCGGGCGTGGTGGGCGAGTTGTACGTGGGCGGGGCGGGGGTGGCGCGCGGCTACCTGGGCCGGCCGGGCCTGACCGCCGGGCGGTTCGTCGCGGACCCGTTCGCGGCGGACGGCTCGCGGATGTACCGCACCGGCGACCTGGTGCGCTGGACGGCGGACGGGGACGTCGACTACGCGGGGCGGGCCGACGGGCAGGTGAAGCTGCGCGGCTTCCGGATCGAGCCCGCCGAGGTGGAGAACGCGCTGCTGGCGAGCCCTGGCGTGCGGGACGTGCGGGTGCTGGTGCGCGAGGACGTGCCGGGCAACCCGCGGCTGGTGGCGTACGTGGTGCCGGAGCCCGGGGCCCGGGTGGAGGGCCCGGCGCTGGCCCGGGCGCTGGGCCGGGTGCTGCCCGCGTACACGGTGCCGGGCGCGTTCGTGCTGCTGGACGCGCTGCCGCTGAACGCCAACGGCAAGGTGGACCGGCGGGCGCTGCCCGCGCCGCCGCTCGCCCCCGCCGGGGGCGGCGCGCCGCGCACCCCGTACGAGGAGCTGCTGGCGGGGCTGTTCGCGGACGTGCTCGGGGTGCCCGCGGTGGGGGTGGAGGACGACTTCTTCGCGCTGGGCGGGCACTCGCTGCTGGCGACCCGGCTGGTGGCCCGGATCCGGGCGGCGACGGGTGCCGAGGTGGGGCTGCGCGAGGTGTTCGCGCACCCGACGGTGGCCGCGCTGGCGGCCGTGCTCGGCCCGGCGGGGGCCGGGCGGCCCGCGCTGGTGGCGGCGGAGCGGCCCGATCCGCTGCCGCTGTCGTTCGCGCAGCGGCGGCTGTGGTTCCTGAACCGGGCCGAGGGCTCCGAGGGCGCCGGGGACGTCTACAACGTGCCGCTGGTGCTGGCCCTGGACGGGCCGCTGGACGCGGCGGCGCTGAGCGGCGCGCTGGCGGACGTGCTGGCCCGGCACGAGAGCCTGCGGACGGTGCTAGCCGAGCGCGACGGCGTGCCCCGGCAGGTGGTGCTGGACGCGGCGGAGGCCGCGGCGCGGGTGCCGCTGGAGGTCGTCGAGGGCGACACGGACAGGGGCTCTGCGGCGGACGGGGACGGCTGGGTGGCGGGGGCGGTGCGGCAGGCGGCCGGGGCGCCCTTCGACCTGACCGCCGACCTGCCGGTGCGGGCCCGGCTGCTGCGGACCGGCCCGGAGCGGCACGTGCTGGTGCTGGTGCTGCACCACGTGGGCGCCGACGGCTGGTCGCTGGCCCCGCTGTGCCGAGACCTGGCGGCCGCCTACCGGGCCCGGACCGGCGGCGGCGCGCCCGAGTGGCCCGCGCTGCGCGTCCAGTACGCCGACTACGCGCTGTGGCAGCGCGAGCTGCTCGGCGCCGAGGACGACCCGCAGTCCCTGGCGGCCCGTCAACTCGCTTTCTGGCGCGGGGCGCTGGCCGACCTTCCCGGGCCGGTGGCGCTGCCGCTGGACCGCCCCCGCCCGGCGGTTCCCGGGCACCGGGGCGGCGCGGTGCCGTTCGAGCTGCCCGCCGAGGCGTACGCCGGGCTGGTCCGGCTGGCCCGGGAGAGCGGCTGCACGCCGTTCATGGTGCTGCACGCGGCGCTCGCGGTGACGCTGCACGCGCACGGCGCGGGCACCGACGTCCCGCTGGGCACGGCGCTGGCCGGGCGCACCGAGGAGGCGCTGGACGAGCTGGTCGGCTTCTTCGTCAACACGGTGGTGCTGCGCACCGACCTGTCCGGGGATCCGACGTTCCGTGAACTGCTGGGCCGGGTAAGGGAGTTCGACCTGGCCGCGTTCGGCCACGCCGACCTGCCGTTCGAGCGCCTGGTGGAGGACCTCAACCCGGACCGCTCCGGCGGCCACCACCCGCTGTTCCAGACCATGCTGGTGCTGCAGAACCAGCGGGCACCCGAGCTGGACCTGCCCGGCGTGACGGTGCGGGACCTGTCCGGGACGCCGACGACCAGCAAGTTCGACCTGACCTTCTCGCTGACCGAGACCCGGGTCGGGGCCGAGACGGAAGCCGGGGGCGGGGCCGAGAACGGGGGCGGAGCCGAGAGCGGGACCGAGAGCGGGGCTGCGGCCAAGCGCGGGGAGAAAGCCGAGACCCGGGCCAGGAGCGGAGCGAAGGCCGGGGCCGGAGCGGAGATCAGGGCCGAGGCGGAGATCAGGGCCGGGGGCGGGGAGAAGGCCGAGACCCGGGCCGGGGCCGAAACGGAAGCCGGGGCCGGGGCCGGGGCTTCGGGGGTGCTTGCCGGAACGGTTCGGCTGGGCGGGCACCTGGAGTACGACGCCGAGTTGTTCGAGCCGGGGACGGCGCGGGCGCTCGCGGAGCGGTTCGCGCGGGTCCTGGCGGTGGCCGTCGCAGACCCCGACCGGGCGGTCGGGGACTTCGACCCGCTGACCGGGCCGGAGCGCGAGCGGCTGCTGGCGGGCGGGCGCGGCGAGCAGCGTCCGCTGCCCGTGCTGAACGTGCCCGAGCAGGTCGCCCGGTGGGCGGCCCGCACGCCCGGCGCGCCCGCCGTCCGGGACGCCCGTACCCGGCTCACGTACGCCGAGCTGGACGCCCGGGCGGACGCGCTGGCCGCCGTGCTGCGCGGGCGCGGGGCGGGGCGGGGCGCGCTGGTGGCGCTGGCCGCGGCACCCTCGGTGGAGGCCGTGGTGGGCATGCTCGCGGTGCTGCGGGCGGGCGCCGCCTACCTGCCCGTGGACCCCGGCTACCCGGCCGCGCGGATCGGGCAGATGCTGGCGGACGCCCGGCCCGCGCTGCTGCTCACCGGGCCGGACGTCCCGGCCGCGGTGCCGGCGGCGGCGGCCGGGGTGCCCCGCCTCGCGCTGGACGCCCCGCTGCCGCCGGCCCCGGCGGACCGCGGCGGTCCGGTCGGTCCGGCGGAGGCCGCGTACGTGATCTACACCTCCGGGTCGACCGGCCGTCCCAAGGGCGTGGTCGTCCCGCACCTGGCGCTGGCCAACCACATGGCGTGGCTGGCCCGGCACCTGGAGCTGACCCCGGACGACCGGGTGCTCGCCCGGACCTCGACCAGCTTCGACGCCTCGGTGTGGGAGCTGTGGCTGCCGCTGACCTGCGGCGCGGAGGTGTGCGTGGCCCCGGCCGGGGCCAACCGGGAGCCGCGCGAGCTGCTCGACTGGATGCGCCGCTCCGACGTGACGGTGGCCCAGTTCGTGCCCTCGCACCTGGCGCTGGTGCTGGGCGAGGGGGGCGGCCGGGACGGGGCGGGGCGGCCGTCGGCCGGGCTGCGGGCGGTGCTGTGCGGCGGCGAGGTGCTGCCCCGGGGGCTGGCCGAGGCCGTCGCGGGGCGGTGGGGGGTGGCGGTGCACAACCTGTACGGGCCGACCGAGGCGACCATCGACGCCACCGCGCACCGGGTGGCGGGGCCGGTCGCGGGCGGCTCGGTGCCGATCGGCCGGGTGGTGGACGGGATGCGGGCGTACGTGCTGGACGGGCGGCTGCGGCCGGTGCCGGCGGGGGTGGCCGGGGAGCTGTACCTGGCGGGGGCGAACCTGGCCCGGGGGTACCTGGGGCGGCCGGGGCTGACGGCGGAGCGCTTCGTGGCGGACCCGTTCGCGGCGGACGGCTCGCGGATGTACCGGACCGGGGACCTGGTGCGCTGGGGCGCGGACGGGCTGCTGCAGTACGTGGCGCGGGCCGACGAGCAGGTGAAGCTGCGCGGGTTCCGGGTCGAGCCGGGCGAGGTGGCGGCGGCGCTGCGGGCGCTGCCGGGGGTGGCGGCGGCGTGCGCGGTGGTCCGGGAGGACGTGCCGGGGCGGCCGCGGCTGGTGGGGTACGCGGTCGCGCCGGGGGTGGCGGCGGAGGCGCTGCGGGGGGCGCTGGCCGGGGTGCTGCCCGGGTACCTGGTGCCGGAGGCGGTGGTGGTGCTGGAGGCGCTGCCGGTACTGCCCAACGGGAAGGTGGACCGGGCGGCGCTGCCGGTGCCCGCGGAGGGGGCCGGGGGCGCCGGGGCGGGGCGTGCGCCGCGCACGGTGCGCGAGGAGCTGCTGGCGGGGATCTTCGCGGAGGTGCTGGAGCGGGACGGGGTCGGGCCGGAGGAGGGCTTCTTCGAGCTGGGCGGGCACTCGCTGCTGGCGATGCGGGTGGTGGGCCGGGTGCGGTCGGTGCTGGGGGCGGAGCTGGCGGTCCGCACGCTGTTCGAGCACCCGACGGCGGCGGCGCTGGCGCGGGTGCTGGAGCCGGGCGCGGGGGCGGCCCGGCCGCCGGTGCGGGCGGTGGAGCGGTCCGGTCCGGTGCCGCTGTCGTTCGCGCAGGGCCGGCTGTGGTTCCTGAACCGGATGGAGGGGCCGGGTTCGGCGTACAACCTGCCGCTGGTGCTGGAGTTGCGCGGCGCGCTGGACCCGCAGGCGCTGGGCGGGGCGCTGCTGGACGTGGTGGAGCGGCACGAGTCGCTGCGCACGGTGTTCCCGGAGCGGGACGGGGTGCCGCACCAGGTGGTGCTGGACGCGGCGGTGGCGGTGCCGCGGCCGCCGGTGGAGAGCACGGCGCCGAAGGACCTGGAGGCGGCGGTGCTGGCGGCGGTCGGCGAGCCGTTCGACGTGCTGGTGGACCCGCCGTTGCGGGTGCGGCTGCTGCGGGCGGCGCCGGAGCACCACGTGCTGGTGCTGGTGCTGCACCACATCGCGGGGGACGGCTGGTCGCTGGGGCCGCTGGTGCGGGACCTGGGGGCGGCGTACCGGGCCCGGCTGGCGGGCGGCGTTCCGGAGCCGTCGGCGGGGCGGGCGTTGCAGTACGCGGACTACGCGTGCTGGCAGCGCGAGCTGCTGCGGGAGGACGGGGCGCTGCTGCGGGAGCAGTTGGCGCACTGGCGGGGGGCGTTGGCGGGGCTGCCGGGGCTGGTGGAGCTGCCGTGGGACCGGCCGCGGCCGGCGGTGGCGGATCCGCGCGGGGCGGTGGTGGAGTTCGAGGTGCCGCCGGCGCTGCACGCGGCGCTGCTGGGGTTGGCGCGGTCGGCGGGCGGGACGCTGTTCATGGTGCTGCGGGCGGCGGTGGCGGCGTTGCTGCACCGGCACGGGGCGGGCGAGGACGTGCCGCTGGGGGCGCCGGTGGCGGGGCGGACCGACGAGGCGCTGGCGGACCTGGTGGGGTTCTTCGTGAACACGCTGGTGCTGCGCACCGACCTGTCGGGGGATCCGACGTTCCGTGAACTGCTGGTCCGGGTGCGGGAGTTCGACCTGGCGGCGTTCGCGCACCAGGACGTGCCGTTCGAGCGGCTGGTGGAGGAGCTGAACCCGGTGCGGGCCCGGGACCACCACCCGCTCTTCCAGACCGTGGTGGTGCTGCAGAACCAGCGGGCGGGGCGGCCGGAGCTGCCGGGGCTGGCGGTGGAGCAGCGGCTGGTGCACAACGGGCTGAGCAAGTTCGACCTGACCTTCTCCTTCGCCGAGGACACCGGGGCCGCCGGGAACGCCGGGGCGGTCGGCGCCGCAGCCGCCGGGGCGGGCGGGCTGGCCGCGGGGCTGGAGTACGCCACCGCGCTGTTCGACCGTTCGACGGCCGAGGCGCTGGCGGCCCGGCTGGTGCGGCTGCTGGAGCTGGTGGCGGCCGAGCCGGACCGGCGGCTGTCGGGGTACGACCTGCTGACGGCCGGGGAGCACCTGCGGCTGTCGCGCTGGGGCACGGCGCGGGAGCTGCCCTCGGGGCCGGGTTCGGCGGTGGCGGGGACGCTGCCCGCGCTGTTCGAGCGGCAGGTGCGGCGCTCGCCGGGCGCGCCGGCCGTGGTGGACGGCGGCGAGGTGCTGTCGTACCGCGAACTGGACGGGCTGTCGGCGGAGTTGGCAGGGGTGCTGGCCGGGCACGGGCTGGGTCCGGAGGACCGGGTGGGGGTGCTGCTGGGGCGGTCGGCGGCGCAGGTGACGGCCTCGCTGGGCGCGGTGCGGGCGGCGGCGGCGTACGTGCCGCTGGACGCGCGCTGGCCGGCCGAGCGGCTGGACCGGGTGGCGCAGGTGGCCGGGCTGCGGCTGCTGCTGGTGGACGAGGAGGGGGCCGGGTCGCCGTGGGTGGCGGAGCGGGGCCTGCCGGTGGTGGTGCTGGACCGGTGCGGCCGGGTGCTGCGCGGCGCGCCGCCGCGGCCGGGGCGCCCGGGGCGGGTGGCGGGCCCGGAGGCGCTGGCCTACGTGATGTTCACCTCGGGCTCGACCGGCCTGCCCAAGGGCGTGGGGGTGGAGCACGCGGACGTGGCGGCGCTGGCCGCGGACGCCGCCTGGGCGGACGGGGCGGTGGACGCGGTGCTGATGCACTCGGCGTACGTCTTCGACGCCTCGACGTTCGAGGTCTGGGCGCCGCTGCTGAACGGCGGCCGGGTGGTGGTGGCCCCGCCGGGGCTGCTGGAGGCCCGGACGCTGGACGTGGCGGTGCACGAGCAGGGGGTGACGGCGCTGTTCCTGACCACGGCACTGTTCAACGTGGTGGCCGAGACCGACCCGGGGGCGTTCGCGGGCCTGCGGGTGGTGTGCGCGGGCGGGGAGCTGGCCTCGCCGGACGCGATGCAGCGGGTGGCGGCGACCGCGCCGGACACGGCGGTGCTGCACGTGTACGGGCCGACCGAGACGACCACGTTCGCCACCCGCTACCGGGTCTCCCCCGGGCTGCCGGCCGGGCCGCCGCCGATCGGGCGGCCGCTGGACGGGATGCGGCTGCACGTGCTGGACGCGGCGCTGAACCAGGTCGCGCCGGGCGTGGTGGGCGAGCTGTACCTGGCGGGCCGGGGCGTGGCGCGCGGCTACCTGGGGCGGCCGGGGGCGAGCGCGGAGCGGTTCGTGGCGGACCCGTTCGCGGCGGACGGCTCGCGGATGTACCGCACCGGCGACCTGGTGCGCTGGACGGCGGACGGGGAGGTGGCGTACGTCGCCCGGGCCGACGGGCAGGTGAAGCTGCGCGGCTACCGGGTGGAGCCGGGCGAGATCGAGGGCGTGCTGGCGGCGCTGCCGGAGGTCGCGGACGCGTTCGTGCTGGTGCGCGAGGACGTGCCGGGCGACCGGCGGCTGGTGGCGTACGTCGTCCCGGCGGCCGGGGCCGCGCCGCGGCCGGCGGAGCTGGCGCGGGCGGTGGGCCGGGTGCTGCCGGGGTACATGGTGCCGGCGGCGGTGGTGCTGCTGGCGGCGTTCCCGCTGAACCCGAACGGGAAGGTGGACCGGGCGGCGCTGCCGGTGCCCGGGGACGGGGCGGGCGGCGGCGCCGGGGCGGGGCGGGCGCCGCGCACGGCCCGCGAGGAGCTGGTGTGCGGGCTGTTCGCGGACCTGCTGGGCCGGGCGTCGGTCGGCGCGGACGAGGACTTCTTCGCGTTGGGCGGGCACTCGCTGCTGGCGACCCGGCTGGCGGCCCGGCTGCGCTCGGTGCTGGACGTGGACACCGAGGTGCGGACGGTCTTCGAGCACCCGACGCCGGCCGCGCTGGCGGCGGCGCTGGACGGGGCGCGGGCCGAGCGGCCCCGGCTGGAGCGGGCGGCCGAGCGGCCCGATCCGCTGCCGCTGTCGTACGCGCAGCAGCGGCTGTGGTTCCTGCACCGCTTCGAGGGGCCGAGCGCGACGTACAACGTGCCGCTGGTGCTGCGGCTGGACGGGCCGCTGGACGCGGCGGCGCTGGGCCGGGCGCTGACCGACGTGGTGGAGCGGCACGAGAGCCTGCGCACGGTCTTCCCGGAGGCGGGGGGCGTGCCGGCGCAGCGGGTGCTGGACGCGGCGGGCGCGGACGTGGACCTGACGCCGCGGGAGGTGGACCCGGCGCAGCTGGACGCGGTGCTGGCGGCCGAGACGGCGTACGCCTTCGACGTGGCGGTGCAGCGCCCGGTGCGGGCCCGGCTGCTGCGGCTGGGGCCGGACGCGCACGTGCTGGTGCTGCTGGTGCACCACGTCGCGGGCGACGGCTGGTCGCTGGCGCCGCTGTCCCGGGACCTGGGCGCGGCGTACCGGGCCCGGTCGGCGGGGCGGGCGCCGGGCTGGGCGGAGCTGCCGGTGCAGTACGCGGACTACACGCTGTGGCAGCGCGCCCTGCTGGGCGACGAGGGCGACCCGGCGGGGCTGGCGGCGCGTCAGCTGGCGTTCTGGGAGGAGGCGTTGGCGGAGCTGCCGGACGTGCTGGAGCTGCCGGTGGACCGGCCGCGGCCGGCGGTGGCCTCGCACCGGGGCGACGCGTTCGCCTTCCCGGTGGACCCGGACACCCACCGGGCGCTGGACGCGCTGGCCCGTTCGCGCGGCTGCAGCCTGTTCATGGTGCTGCAGGGGGCGCTGGCGGTGCTGCTGCACCGGCACGGCGCGGGCGAGGACATCGCCCTGGGCACGCCGGTGGCGGGGCGCACCGACGAGGCGCTGGACGAGCTGGTGGGCTTCTTCGTGAACACGCTGGTGCTGCGCACCGACCTGTCGGGGAACCCGACGTTCGAGCAGGTGCTGGACCGGGTGCGGGAGTTCGACCTGGCGGCGTACGCGCACCAGGACGTGCCGTTCGAGCGGCTGGTGGACGCGCTGGAGCCGGAGCGGACCGAGAGCCGCCACCCGCTGTTCCAGGTGATGCTGGCGCTGCAGAACAACGCGGGGGCGGAGCTGGAGCTGCCGGGGCTGGTGGTGGCGCAGCAGCCGGTGCGCACCGGGATCAGCAAGTTCGACCTGACCTTCACCTTCGCCGAGCGCCGGGACGGGCGGGGCCGCCCGCTGGGGCTGGACGGGACGCTGGAGTTCGCCGCGGACCTGTTCGAGCCGGCCACGGCGCGGGCGCTGGCGGAGCGGCTGGTGCGGCTGCTGGGCGTGCTGGCGGCCGATCCGGGGCTGCGGGTGGGCGCGGTGGAGGTGCTGGACGGCGCGGAGCGGGCGGCGCTGGCCGAGGCGGCCCGCGGGCCGGTGCGGGCGGTGGCGGAGCGGTCGGTGCCGGGGGCGTTCCGGGCGCAGTGCGCGCGCACTCCGGACGCGCTCGCGGTGCGGGCCGGCGCGGCGTCGTTGACCTTCGCGGAGCTGGACGCGCGTTCGGACGCGCTGGCGCGGCGGCTGCGCGGGCGCGGGGTGCGGCGCGGGGACGTGGTGGCGCTGGCGATGCCGGGCACCGCGGAGCAGGTGGTGGCGATGCTGGCGGTGGCGAAGGCGGGCGCGGCGTGGCTGCCGCTGGATCCGCAGTACCCGGCGGGGCGGCTGCGGTTCGTGGTGGAGGACGCCCGGCCGGTGCTGCTGCTGGCCCCGGCGGCGCTGCCGGAGCTGCCGGAGCTGCCGGTGCTGGCGCCGGACGGGGCCGGGGAGGTCCCGGAGGTGCCGCTGCCGGATCCGGCGCCGCTGGACGCCGCGTACGTGATCCACACCTCGGGTTCCACCGGCCGTCCCAAGGGCGTGCTGGTCACCCACGCGGGGCTGGTCAACCACATGGCGTGGCTGGCCGGGCACCTTGGCCTGACCGGCGCGGACCGGGTGCTGGCCCGGACCTCGCCGAGTTTCGACGCCTCGGTGTGGGAGACCTGGCTGCCGCTGCTGCACGGCGGGGCGACCTGCCCGGTGCCGCCGGAGCTGAACCACGACCCGGCCGGGCTGCTGGCCCGGATGCGCGCCGAGGGCGTGACGGTGGCCCAGTTCGTGCCGTCGCTGCTGGCGCTGGTGCTGGGCGAGACGGAGCGGGAGGCGGCGCCGGCCGCGCTGCGGGCGGTGCTGTGCGGCGGCGAGCCGCTGACCGGGGCGCTGGCCGGTCGGGCCGCGCGGGCCTGGGGCGTGGAGGTGCACAACCTGTACGGGCCGACCGAGGCGACCATCGACGCCACCGCGCACCGCTGGCGGCCCGAGGCGGACGGGGCGGGCGGCGTGCCGCTGGGGCGTCCGGTGGACAACCTGCGGGCGTACGTGCTGGACGACGCCCTGGGGCCGGTGCCGCCGGGCGCGGTGGGCGAGCTGTACCTGGCGGGCGCGGGTCTGGCCCGCGGCTACCTGGGGCGGGCGGCGCTGACCGGGTCCCGGTTCGTGGCGGACCCGTTCGCGGCGGACGGGACGCGGATGTACCGCACCGGCGACCTGGTGCGGCGGGGCGTGGACGGGCTGCTGCGCTACCTGGGGCGCGACGACGACCAGGTGAAGCTGCACGGCCTGCGGATCGAGCCGGGCGAGGTGGAGGCGGCGCTGACCGCGCTGGACGGGGTGGGCGCGGCCTGCGTGCTGGTGCGCGCGGAGCGGCTGGTGGCCTACCTGGTGCCCGCGGCGGGCGCCGCGCTGCCCGGGGACGCGCAGCTGCGGGCCCGGCTGGCGCAGGTGCTGCCGGCGGCGCTGGTGCCGGCGGTGTTCGTGCGGCTGGCGGAGCTGCCGCTGCTGCCCAGTGGGAAGGCGGACCGGCGGGCGCTGCCCGATCCGCCGCGGCCCGTCGCGGCGGCGGCCGGGGGCGGAGGCGGGGCGGGGCAGCCCGCGGCCGCCGGGCCGGAGCGGGTGCTGTGCGAGGTGTTCGCGGGGGTGCTGCGGGTGCCGGAGGTCGGGCCGGAGGAGGACTTCTTCGCGCTGGGCGGGGACAGCATCCTGTCGATCCAGCTGGTCAGCCGGGCCCGGGAGGCGGGGCTGCTGGTCACCCCGCGCGACGTGTTCCTGCACCGGACGCCGCGGGCGGTGGCCGAGGTGGCCCGGGCGGCGGGCGCGGTGCCCGCGGCGGCGGCCGGGGACGGGACGGGCGCCATGCCGCCGACCCCGATCGCGGCCTGGTTCCTGGACCGGCCGGGCCCCACCGACGGCTACCACCAGTCCGCGGTGCTGCGCACCCCGGCCGGGGCGGACCGGGAGCGGCTGGCGGCGGCGCTGCAGCTGCTGGTCGACCACCACGACATGCTGCGGGTGCGGGTGACCCGGGCCGCGGACGGTGCGGCGGCGCTGGAGGCGCTGCCGCGCGGGGCGGTGCCGGTCGGGCCGCGGCTGGTGCGGCTGGACGTGGCGGGCCTGGCCGAGCCGCGGGTGCGGGAGGTGCTGGCCGCCGAGGGCGAGCGGGCCCGGGGGCGGCTGCGGCCGGCGCACGGCGGGGTGCTGGAGGCGGTGTGGTGCGACGCGGGGCCGTCCGCGCGCGGGCGGCTGCTGCTGCTGGTGCACCACTTGGCGGTGGACGCGGTGTCCTGGCGGATCCTGGTCGAGGACCTGGCGACCGCCTGGCGGGCGGTGTCGGGCGAGCCGGACGCGGTGCTGCCGCCGGTGGGCACCTCGTACCGGGCCTGGGCGCGGCTGCTGGCGGAGCAGGGCGCGGCCGGGGCCCGGGCGGGCGAGCTGCCGCGGTGGGAGGCGGTGGCGCGGGCCGAGCAGCCGCCGCTGGGCGCCCGGGCGCTGGACCCGGCCCGGGACACGGCGGGGCGGACCCGGTCGCTGACCACCCGTCCGGCGGCCGGCTGCACCCGGGAGTTGCTGACCACGGCGCCGCAGGCGTTCCACGCCGGGGTGGACGACGTGCTGCTGACGGCGCTGGCGCTGGCGGTGCGTTCCTGGCGGGCGGAGCGGTCCGGGTCGGACGGGCGGGCGGGGGTGCTGGTGGGCCTGGAGAGCCACGGGCGCGAGCAGCTCGTCGAGGGGCTGGACCTGTCGCGCACGGTGGGCTGGTTCACCAGCCTGTACCCGGTGCTGCTGGATCCGGGGCCGCTGGACCCGCGGGCGCCGGGCCGGTTCGACGCCGGGCTGGTGGACCGGGCGGTGAAGAACGTCAAGGAGCAGCTGCGGGCGGTGCCGGACCACGGCGTCGGGTACGGGGTGCTGCGGCACCTGGACCCGGCCGCCCGGGGGCGGCTGTCCGGCGGGGCCGGGCCGCGGATCGGCTTCAACTACCTGGGCCGCCACCCGGCGCCCGGCGACGGCCCGGCGGCGGACTGGGAGGTGCTGCCGGACGGCGGCGCGCCGGCTCCGGCGGACCCGGGCATGCCGGTGCACCACGTGCTGGACGTCAACGCGCACACCGAGGACGGGCCGGACGGCCCGCGCCTGACGGCCCGTTGGACGTGGGTCGCCGACCTGCTCGGGGAGGCGGACGTGGCGGCGCTCGCGGACGCCTTCGACCGGGCGCTGCGGGCGGTCGCGGAGCACTCCGCGCAGCCCGACGCGGGCGGCTGGACGCCGTCCGACCTTCCCCTGGTCTCGCTGGACCAGGCCCAACTCGACCGACTGCAGAACAAGTGGGGTGGACGCGCATGACCGGGTTCCAGTTGGAGGACGTACTGCCGCTGACGCCGTTGCAGGCGGGCATGCTCTTCCACGCGCTGTACGACGCCGAGGCGGTGGACGTGTACACCTCGCAGTTCGTGCTGTCGCTGGAGGGCGGGGTGGACGCGGGGGTGCTGCGGGCGGCGCTGGGCGCGCTGCTGCGGCGGCACGCCAACCTGCGGGTGGGTTTCCTGCACGAGGACCTGGACCAGCCGGTGCAGGCGGTGGCGGCCGAGGTGCCGGTGCCGCTGCACGAGCAGGACCTGGCGGCCGACGGGGGCGGGGCGGCCGCGGTGGAGGGGCGGCTGCGGGAGTTCCTGGCCGCCGACCGGGTGCGGCGCTTCGACCTGGCCTCCCCGCCGCTGATGCGCTTCGCGCTGCTGCGCACCGGCCCGGACCGGCACCGGCTGGTGATCACCGCGCACCACATCCTGCTGGACGGCTGGTCGGTGCCGCTGCTGCTGCGCGAGCTGTTCGAGCTGTACGGGAGCGGGGGCGACGCGGCCGGGCTGCCCCGGGTCGCCCCGTACCGCTCCTACCTGGCCTGGCTGGCCGGGCAGGACCGGGGCGCGGCGCTGGACGCCTGGCGGGCGGCGCTGGCCGGGGTGGAGGCGCCGACGCTGCTGGCGGGGCGGGCGGCGGCCGGGGCGGCGGGCGCGGGCGAGCTGCCCGAGACGCTGGTGCTGGAGCTGGACGCGGCGGCCGCCGAGCGGCTGCGGGCCACCGCCCGGGCGCACCGGCTGACGCTGAACACGCTGGTGCAGGGCGCGTGGGGGCTGCTGCTGGCGCGGCTGACCGGCCGCTCGGACGTGCTGTTCGGGACGACGGTGTCGGGGCGGCCGCCGGAGCTGCCCGGGGTCGAGTCGATGGTCGGCCTGTTCATCAACACGGTGCCGGTGCGGCTGGCGGTGCGGCCGGGCGAGGGCCTGGCGGCGCTGCTGGCCCGGTTGCAGGACGAGCAGGGCGCGCTGCTGGGCAGCCAGCACGTGGGGCTGACCGACATCGCGGCGACCACCGGCCTGGACGCCCTGTTCGACACCCTGCTGGTGTTCGAGAACTACCCGCTGGACCAGGAGGGCCTGCGGGCGGCCGGGCGGGCGCTGCCGGGCCTGGCCGTGACCGGCATGGCGGGCAGCGACGCCGCGCACTACCCGCTGACCCTGACGGTGGCGCCGGGCCGGACGCTGCGGATCACCTTCGCCTTCCGGCCCTCGGTGCTGGAGCGGCCGTGGGCGGAGCGGACGGTGGCCCGGCTGCGGCAGCTGCTGGAGGCGCTGGGCGGGGGCCTGGCGGGGCGGGCCGACGCGCTGCCGGTGCTGCTGGCGGGCGAGCGGGAGCGGCTGCTGGCCCGGGGCGCGGGGGCGGCGCTGCCGGCCGGCGTCGAGGACACCGACCTGGCGGCGGCGGTGGCCCGGCGGGCGGCCGAGCGGCCGGACGCGGTCGCGGTGGCCGGGGCGGGCGAGCACCTGACCTACCGTCAACTCGCCGATGTCTCCGACGATTTGGCGCGGGCACTGGCCGGTCTCGGGGTGGCCCCGGAGGAGGGCGTGGGCCTGCTGCTGGGCCGGTCGGCCGCGCAGGTCAGCGCGCCGCTGGCGGTGCTGCGGGCGGGCGGCGCGTACGTGCCGCTGGACCCGCGCTGGCCGGCCGAGCGGCTGGAGCGGGTGGCCGCGGCGGCGGCCCCGCGGCTGCTGGTGGTGGACGGGGCGAACGCCGGGCACCCGTGGGTGCGGGCGCTGGGGCCCGGGGTGCGGGTGCTGACCGTGGACGGCGCGGGCCGGGTGCTGGCCGGGGCGCCGCAGCGGCCCGGCGCGCTGCCCGCCCCGGCGGGCGGGCGGCGGCTGGCGTACGTGATGTTCACCTCCGGCTCGACCGGCCTGCCCAAGGCGGTGGGCGTCACGCACGCGGACGTGGCCGCGCTGGCCGCCGACCGGACCTGGGACGGGGACGGCGCGGGCGAGGCGGTGCTGCTGCACTCGGCGTACGTGTTCGACGCGGCGACCTTCGAGCTGTGGGTGCCGCTGCTGCGCGGCGGCCGGGTGGTGGTGGCGCCGGAGGGCGTGCTGCAGCCGGCGGCGCTGCGCGAGGCGGTGGAGCGGGACGGGGTGCGGGCGGCGTTCTTGACCACGGCGCTGTTCAACGTGGTCGCCGAGACCGACCCGGGCGCGCTGGGCCTGCTGCGGCTGGTGGCCTGCGGCGGCGAGGCGGCCGCGCCGGGGGTGCTGCAGCGCCTGGCGGCCGCGCACCCCGGCACCCGGGTGCTGAACGCGTACGGGCCGACCGAGGCCACCACCTTCGCGCTGCTGCACCGGGTGCCCGCCGCGGGCGCCCCGGCCGGGGCGCCGCCGGTCGGGCGGCCGCTGGACGGGGTGCGCGCCCTGGTGCTGGACGGCGCGCTGCGGCCGGTGCCGGACGGCGCGGAGGGCGAGCTGTACCTGGCGGGGCCGGGCGTGGCCCGCGGCTACCTGGGGCAGCCCGGAGCGAGCGCCGCCCGGTTCGTCGCCGACCCGGCGGGCCCGGCGGGCTCCCGGATGTACCGCACCGGCGACCTGGTGCGCCGGGCCGCGGACGGGAGCGTCGCCTACGTGGGGCGGGCCGACCAGCAGGTGAAGCTGCGCGGCCACCGGATCGAGCCGGGCGAGGTGGAGGCGGCGCTGCGCGCCCACCCGTCGGTGCGGGCGGCCTGCGTCGTGGTCCGCGAGGACCGGCCGGGCGACCGGGCCCTGGTCGCGTACGCCGTTCCGGCGGCGGGCCGGACCGCGGACCCGGCGGCGCTGGCCGGGTACCTGGGCGGGCGGCTGCCCGCGTACCTGGTGCCCTCGGCGGTGGTGGTGCTGGAGGCCCTGCCGATGACCGCCAACGGCAAGCTCGACCGGGCCGCGCTGCCCGCCCCCGCGGCGGCCGCGCCGACCGGCGGCCGGGCGCCGCTGGAGGGCCGGGAGGAGATCCTGGCCGGGCTGTTCGCCGGGACGCTGGGCCTGCCCCGGGTCGGCGCGGACGACAACTTCTTCGCGCTGGGCGGCAATTCGCTGCTGGCGACGCTGCTGGTGGGCCGGATCCGCTCCGCGCTGGACACCGAGGCGCAGATCCGCACCCTGTTCGAGCACCCGACGGTCGCGGCGCTCGCCGCGGCCCTGCGCGACGCCGGGCGCCCGGCCCGCCCGGCGCTGCGCCGCGGCCCGCGGCCCGCCCGGCTGCCGCTCTCCCCCGCCCAGCAGCGGCTGTGGTTCCTGCACCGCCTGGACGGCCCGTCCGCGACCTACCACGTGCCGTTCGCGGTGCGCCTGGACGGGCCGCTGGACGTGGACGCGCTGCGGCTGGCCTGCCACGACGTGGTGGAACGGCACGCCGCGCTGCGCACCGTCTTCCCGTCGGGGCCTGACGGGCCGTCGGGGCCCGGCTCCGCGTCGGGGCCGGTGCAGCGGATCGTGCCGGGCGCCGAGGTGCGGCTGCCGTTCGCGGTGGAGGACGTCGAGCCGGGCAAGTGCGCGGACCGGGTGGCCGCGGCGGTCGCCGAGCCGATCGACGTGGAGCGCGAGGTCCCGCTGCGGGTGGTGCTGCTGCGGGAGGCCGCCGACGCGCACGTGCTGGTGCTGGTGGTGCACCACATCGCCGCGGACGGCTCCTCGCTGGCGCCGCTCTTCCGCGACCTGGGCGCGGCCTACCGGGCCCGGCTGGCGGGTGGCGCCCCCGGCTGGGCGCCGCTGCCGGTCGACTACGCCGACTACACGCTGTGGCAGCGCGAGCTGCTCGGCGCCGAGGACGACCCGGATTCCCCGGCCTCCCGTCAACTGGCGTTCTGGCGCGGGGCGCTGGCCGGCCTGCCCGAGCGGATCGAGCTGCCCTGCGACCGGCCGCGCCCGGCCGGGGCCCGGCACGACGGCGCCACCCACCACTTCACCGTGGACGCCGCCACCGCCGGACGGATCACCGCGCTGGCCCGGGCCGCGCGGTGCAGCGAGTTCATGGTGCTGCAGGCCGCGCTGGCGCTGCTGCTGCACCGGCACGGCGCGGGCGAGGACGTCCCGCTGGGCACCGCGGTGGCCGGGCGCACCGACGAGGCGACCACCGACCTGGTGGGCTTCTTCGTCAACACGCTGGTGCTGCGCACCGACCTGTCCGGGGACCCGACGTTCCGTGAACTCCTGGACCGCGTCAAGGAGTTCGACCTGGCCGCGTACGCCCACCAGGACGTGCCGTTCGAGCGGCTGGTCGAGCTGCTGAACCCGGCCCGGGCCGACCACCACCCGCTGTTCCAGACCATGCTGGTGCTGCAGAACCACTCCCCCGCCGCGCCCGCCGAACTGCCCGGGCTGACGGTCCGCCCGGTGCCGGTGGACCTGGGCGCCAGCAAGTTCGACCTGTCCTTCACCTTCGTCGCGGCCCCGGACGGCCCGGCCCCGGACGGCGCGGCGCCGGACGGCGCGGCTCCGGACGGCGCCGGGGGCCTGCTCGCCAGCGTCGACTACGCGACCGCGCTGTTCGACGCCGACACCGTCCGGGCGCTGGCCGAGCGGCTGGTGCGGCTGCTGCGGGCCGTCACCGACGACCCCGGCCTGCCGCTGCACGCCTACCCGGTGCTCGACCCGGCCGAGCGGGCCCGGCTGGAGCGCTGGGGCACCGGTCCGCGGGCCGAGCCGCCCGCCGCCTTCCCGGAGCTGTTCGCCCGGCAGCTGCGCCGCACGCCCGACGCGCCCGCCGTCCGCGACCCGCGCACCACCCTGACCTACCGTCAGCTCGACGCCCGCGCCGGGGCGCTGGCCCGCCGGCTGACCGCGCTGGGCGTCGGCCCCGAGGACCGGGTCGCGGTCGCGCTGCCCCGCGACAGCGGCCTGGCGGTGGCCCTGCTGGCCGTCCTGCGGGCCGGGGCCGCCTACCTGCCGCTCGACCCGGGCTACCCGGCGGCCCGGCTGGCGTACATGCTCGCCGACGCCGCGCCCCGGTTGCTGCTCACCACGCCCGAGGTGCACGCGGGCCTGCCGGACTCGGCGGTGCCGCACCTGTACCCCGACGCGGCCGGCGGCGCTCCGGACCTGCCGCCGGGGCCGGAGCCCGCGGTGGACCCGGCCCACCCCGCGTACGTGATCTACACCTCGGGCTCGACCGGGCGGCCCAAGGGCGTGGTGGTCACCCACCGGGGCATCGCGGCGCTGGCCCGCACCCAGCGGGAGCGGCTGCGGGCGGGGGACGGGAGCCGGGTGCTGCAACTGGCGTCGGTGAGCTTCGACGCCGCGTTCTGGGAGCTGTGCATGGGCCTGCTGTCCGGCGCCTGCCTGGAGCTCGACACCCGCGAGGCGCTGCTGCCGGGCCCGGCGCTGGCCGCCCGGGTCCGCGAGCACGGCATCACCCACCTGACCCTGCCCCCGGCCGCCCTCGCCGTGCTGCCCGCCGAGTCGCTGCCCGCCGGGACCACCCTGGTGCTGGCCGGTGAGACCTGCCCGCCCGCGCTGGCCCGCGCCTGGGCCCCGGGGCGCTTCCTGGTCAACGCGTACGGCCCCACCGAGACCACGGTCTGCGCCACCATGAGCGGCTTCCGGCCCGCCGGAGCCCTCCCGGCCGGGGAGCAGCCGGACCGGGCGGTGCCGATCGGCGTCCCGGTGGACGGCACCCGGGTGCGCGTCCTGGACGACCGGCTGTCGCCCGTCCCGCCGGGCGTGGTGGGCGAGTTGTACGTGTCCGGCGAGGGCCTGGCGCGCGGCTACCTGGGCCGCCCGGGCCTGACCGCGTCCCGTTTCGTCGCCGACCCGGCCGGGGCGCCCGGCGCGCGGATGTACCGCACCGGCGACCTGGCCCGCTGGCGCCGCGACGGGCAGGTGGAGTACGTCGGGCGCGCCGACGAGCAGGTCAAGCTGCGCGGCTTCCGGATCGAACCGGGCGAGGTGGAGGCGGCGCTCACCGCGCTGCCGGGCGTCGCGGCGGCCTGCGTCGTGGTCCGCGAGGACCGGCCGGGCGACCGGCGGCTGGTCGCGTACACCGTCCCGGACGGGCCGGACGGCGCCCTGACCGACCCCGCCGAACTGCGGGCCCGGCTGGCGGACGTGCTGCCCGGGCACCTGGTGCCCGCCGCGTACGTCCGGCTGGACGCGCTGCCGCTGACCCCCAACGGGAAGACCGACCGCCGCGCGCTGCCCGCCCCCGAGGGCCCGGCCGCCGCCGGGCGGGGGCCGCGCACCGAGCGGGAACGGGTGCTGTGCGAGGTGTTCGCACAGACCCTCGGCCTGCCGGAGGTCGCCGCCACCGACGACTTCTTCGCCTCCGGCGGCCACTCCCTGCTGGTGGTGGCCCTCGCCCAGCGGATCGAGGAGCGCTGCGGCCACCGCCTCTCGCTGCGCGCCCTGTTCGCGGCCCCGACCCCGGAGGGCGTCGCCCGCCTGCTGGACGGGCCCGCGCCCGGGTCCGCTGCGGGGGCGGGGGCGGAGGGGGTGGACTGGGCCGCCGAGGTGCGGCTGGCCCCCGACATCACCGGCACCGCCCGGCCCCGGACCGCCCTGCCCGCGCCCGTACCGCTGCTGACGGGTGCCTCCGGGTTCCT
Organism: Kitasatospora sp. NRRL B-11411; assembly: GCF_000721345.1. Taxonomy (NCBI): domain Bacteria; kingdom Bacillati; phylum Actinomycetota; class Actinomycetes; order Kitasatosporales; family Streptomycetaceae; genus Kitasatospora; species Kitasatospora sp. NRRL B-11411. The sequence continues at coordinate 27,877 of NZ_JOGH01000059.1, forward strand.
CGGGGCGTTCCTGCTGCGCGACCTGCTGGAGGCGACCGGCGGGCCGGTGGACTGCCTGGTGCGGGCGGCGGACGAGCGGGACGGGGCGCTGCGGCTGGAACGGAACCTGCGGCGGTACGGGCTGTGGCGGGAGCGCTACCGGGACCTGGTGCGCCCCGTGCCCGGCGACCTCGCTGCGCCCGGGCTGGGGCTCGACCCGCGGGCGCGGGCGGCGCTGCTGCGCCGGCTGGGGCCGGTCGTGCACAACGGGGCCCGGGTCAACTTCGCGGCGGGGTACCGGGAGTTGCGGGGTGCGAACGTCGCGGGCACCGAGGAGCTGCTGCGCCTGCTGGCGGACTCCCGCTCCCCCGGCCTGCACCACGTCTCGACCACCGGCGTCCACCCGGCGACCGGCAGCCCGGCCACCGTCACCGAGCACACCCCGGCGGGCCCGGTCGAGGCGCTGCCGGACGGCTACGCGCAGAGCAAGTGGGTCGCCGAGGGCCTGGTCGCCCTGGCCCGGGAACGCGGCCTGCCGGTCACCGTGCACCGCCCCGGCCGGATCAGCGGCGACACCGCCACCGGGGCCTGCCAGGACCGCGACCTGCTCTGGCAGCTGATCAAGGGCTGCCTCCAGGCCGGAGCCGTCCCCGACCTGCCGCCCGGCTCCACCGGCTGGGTCCCGGTGGACTACGTCAGCGCCGCGATCACCGCGTTCGTCCTCGCCACCCCGTCCGGCTCCGGCACCTTCCACCTCACCCACCCCGAACCCCCGGGCCTGGACCGGGTGTTCGCCGCCGCCGGGACCCTCGGCTACCGCCTGCGCACCCTGCCCGCCGACCAGTGGCGCGCCGCCGTCGCGGCCCGCCACGACAACGCCGCCCAACTCCTCCTCGGTGAGAGCGGCCCCGCCCCGGACCCCGCGGCGGCCCGCCGCTTCGACTCCCACCGCACCACCGAGGCCGCGGCCCGCCTCGGCGTCCACCCCGCCCCCCTGACCGAGGAGGTCCTCGTCCGCTACCTGTCCTACTTCCGCACCACCGGCTTCCTCCCCGCCCCGGACGCCGCCTGACGGCCCGGCACCGCCCCGGCGGGGCGGCCGGACGGCCTGTCAGGTTCCGGACAGTGCAAGATCTGTCCGGAAGATGATCGTCAGCCCGACAGGCAGGCCGTTGACGTGCACCGTCACGGGAACGCCCCACCGCTTCCGGTCGGAATTGGTCTCGACCATTGTTCCGCCACCGCCCTCGGGGCATGCTCTTCGGCGAAGCGCCGGGCACCGGCCCGGCGCTCGCCGTCGAGAGGAAGACCCATGTCGATCCGCAAGGCGTTCTCCACCGTCGCCGTGGCCGGTCTCGTGGCCGGCGCCGCCCTGGCCGCGGCCCCGGGCGCCCAGGCGGCCACCTACACCTACGTCGGCATCTACCCCACCGCCGCCGCCTGCAACACGGCCGGCCAGGCGTACGTGAACAGCCAGCAGGCCGTCACCTACTTCTGCGACACCACCACCCCGACCGGCCCGGCGCGGCTCTCCGTGGTTCTCCGCTGAGTCAGTGGTTCCCGGCCGAGCCGGCGCTTCTTCCGCCGAGCCACCGGACCCGCCCCGGGCCGAGGGGGGCGGACGTGTCAGCCGAAGACGAACCGGGCGGCGGCCGCGGCGGGCGTGACCCCGTCGCGCCGGCCCGGGACGTCGTGGACGGCGGCGGCGCCTTCGGCCCGGAGCCGGTCGGCACCGGCGTCCCGGCTCATGACCGCGGCGTAGGCGCGGACGTCCGCGGCGGTGAGGTCGGTGCGGCCCCGCTCGGTGTACTGCCGGAGGAGGTCGGCGACCTCCGGGTCGAACCGCAGCACGGTCACCGGGACGCCGAAGCGCCCGGCCAGGTCGAGGAGCCGGGCACGTGCCTGCGGCGTGACGTTCGTCGATTCGGCGACCGCGCTGTGTCCGGCGGCAAGCCTGGCCGCGATCCGGCGGTCCCGTTCCTCGAAGACCCGCGCGTCCGCGGCGTCGGAGTCCGCTCCCCCCGGTGCGGCGCCGAAGAGCTCCGCGCGGATCTCGTCACTGGACACCACCGCGCCAACATCGATCCGCCCGCCCGCGACCAGTTCCCGAACGAAGCTGGTCTTGCCCGCCGCCGGCGGCCCCACCAGGACGACGAGCCCGACCGGCACCCGGACGACCGACTCGGAGGCACTGCGGGGACGGTCCGTCACCTCCCCATCCTGCCAGCCCCGACCGCACCCCGTCAGGCCCCGTCCCGCCGCCCGCAGCGCGGCCGTGAAACCGGTCGTGGCCTGCGTTTGCCAGCCCTCGTGGGTAGGGTCTGTCCGCAGGTGGGCTGCCCGGAGGGCCGGGGGCCCCGGATTTCGTGGAGGCCGGGCGGTGCGGTTCGTCTGCCGGAACTTCGGGCTGTCGGACCTGGCGCGGCGCGGGCTCACCGCGCAGGAGGCGCCCCTGGCCGTGCTGCTGCTCGATGTCGAGGCGGAGTTGTCCGTCTGGGACCGGGGGCGGCCGGTGTGGTCGGAGGAGGCGTTCCCCGTGGCCGAGTTGGCGTACCACCTGGCGCGCTGGGTCCGGGGTCCGGCGGGCGGGCGTGGGGACTTCGGGCTCGACTCGGCGCAGGCGGAGAGCGGGCTGGTCCGGGTCGTGGGCTGCGACGGGGGCTGGCGGGTGGGCTCCGTCCTCGCGCCGGGCGTCTGGACCTCGCCCGTCGGCTGGGACGTTCTCGTGGCGGAGATCGAGCGGTTCGACCGCTCCGTGCGCGAGGGCCTGGCCGCGGTGGGGGTCGACCCGGCGTTCGTCCTGGGGCCCTGACGCCGTTCGGGCCCGTGCCGCCGGAGGGGAGGCGGCTCGTTTCCGGTCCGGTGGGGCGGCGTTCAGTGGTCGCGGGTGAGGGACCAGGCCGGGAGGTGGGTGAAGAAGGCGACGGCTCCGGGGTGCCAGTGGTGCCAGGTGGCGGCCAGGGCGGCGGCGCGGTGGGCGTGGCGGGCGGCTTCGGCGGGGAGGGTGCGGTCGAGGTGGCGGGTGCGGGCGAGGGCGCGGAGGGTGGTGACGGCGGCCGGGTCGGGGGTGCCCAGGGCGGCGCGGAGGGTGGTGCGGGCGGCCGGGTCGTCGGCGGTGGCGGCCAGGAGGGCGTGGACGAGGTAGCTGTGGCGGCCGGAGCGCAGGTCGGTGCCGAGGGGTTTGCCGAGGGTGGCGGGGTTGCCGAAGAGGTCGAGCCAGTCGTCGTGGATCTGGTTGGCGGTGCCCAGGGCGGTGGCGTAGGCGCGCAGGTCGGCGTCGTGCGGGGCGGGGTCGGTGCCGGCGGCGAGCAGGCCGAGGCGGAGCGGGGCGAGGATCGAGTAGTGGGTGGACTTGTACTCGGTGACGGTGTGCAGGAAGGCGGTGTCGGGGGCGGGGTGGAAGTCGCGTTCGAGGTCGATGAGTTGGCCGTTGACGGCGGCGGCCGCGGCGTCGGTGGCGACGGTGGCCATGGCCAGGGCCCGCTCGGGGGGCAGGTCGCCGGTGAGCAGGGCCCGGACGGCGAGGAAGGCGGCCAGGTCGCCGGCCAGGACGGCGAGGGCGAGGGCGGTGTCGGGGTGGTCGGGGAATTCGGCGCGGTAGGCGTAGTAGGTGGACGGGCCGCCGCGGCGGAGGGGGGCGTCGTCGATGATGTCGTCGTGGATCAGGCCGTGGGTGTGCAGCAGTTCGACGCTGATCGCGGCGGCGTCCAGGCCGGGCGCCGGACGGTCGGCGACCAGGGCGGCGGCTTCGTGCAGCAGCGCCACCCGGAGCCGTTTGCCGCCGCGCAGGGACAGCTCCCGCACCAGTTCGAGGGCCCGGGCCGGGAACCTGCCGTGCGGGGGCAGTAGGGCCCCGCCGCCCTCCGGGTCGGCCAGGGCGTCGAAGTGGGCCGCGAAGCGGGCTTCGAAGCGTTCCTGGTGGTCGGCGGCGCGGCGTAGGGCGGCGGCGAGGGCGTCGTTCACCCCGTCAGGCTCCCACGGCCCGACCGCCGTTCGACCGGCCGGGGTTCGGCGGGGGCGGCTGCCGGTCGGTTCGTGCCGGCGGTCGTGCTCGGCGTCGAGGGCGCGGCGGGCGCGGCGGGCGCCGGGGATCGCGGGGCGGAGGGGGCCCGGGGCGTCAGGTGTCCTCGGGGGCGAGGGTGTGCAGGAGGTGGAGGAGGGTGGTGCGTTCTTCGGGGGTCAGGGGGGCGAAGTGGTCGGTGAGGACGGTGTCGGCGATCTGCTCGCCGGTGGCGAGGAGGGCCTGGCCGGCGGGGGTGAGGTGGTGTTCGAGGCGGCGGCCGTGGCCGGGGGTGCGAGTGATCAGGCCCTGGGCGAGCAGGCGGCCGGCGAGGGTGCCGAAGGACTGCTCGGTCTGGAAGGTGGCGGTGGCGAGTTCCCGGGCGGAGGCGCCGGGGCGGCGGCCGACGGCCCGGAGGGCGTCCCACTGGGCGAGGGTGGTGCCGGCGGCGGTGAGGGCGGTGTCGAGGGCGCGGTGCTGGCGGTACTGGACCTTCTTGACGGCCCGGCCGAGGACGTGGAGCTCTGGGTTCATGCGGCCAGCCTACCCGTAACTCAACTAGCTTAATTAAGCATCCTTAGTTAGAGTGGGCGCATGACCACCGAACAGTTCCTCCTCGCCGAGGCCGGTACCGGCCGCCCCGTCCTCCTCCTGCACGGCGGCGGCGGTCCGGCCACCGTCGCCCCGCTCGCCGCCCACCTCGCCCGGACCGCCCACGTCCTCTCCCCCGTCCACCCCGGCTGGGACGGCACCGAGCGCCCCGCCGGGATCACCCGGATGGCCGACCTCGCCGCGCTCTACCTCGACCTGCTGCGACGGCGCGGCCTGCGGGACGTGCTGGTGGTGGGCTCCTCCCTCGGCGGCTGGATCGGCGCCGAACTGGCGCTGCTCGACGGCGCGCAGGACCCGCGGGAGCGGGTGGTCGGCGGGCTGGTGCTGATCGACGCCGTGGGCATCGGGGTGGACGGGGAGCCGCTCACCGACGTCTTCGCCCTGGACGCCCGCGGCCTGGCCGAGCACTCCTGGCACGACCCCGACCGCTTCTTCGTCGACCCGGCGACCCTGCCCCCGGCCGAACTCGCCCGCCGCCGGGGCAACCTGGCCACCATGCAGGTGCTGGCCGGCGACCCCTACATGTACGACCCCGGGCTGCGGGAGCGGCTGTCCGGCGTCCGGGTGCCGGTCCTGGTGCTGTGGGGCGAGAGCGACCGGGTCGCCACCCCCGGCTACGGCGCCGCCTACGCCGGCTCGTTCCCCGACGCCCGCTTCGTGCCGGTGCCCGGCGCCGGGCACCTCCCGCACCTGGAGCGGCCGGCCGAGGTGCTCGCCCACCTGGACGCCGAGCTGCGCCGCCCGCTGCGGACCGGGTGACCGCCCCGTCCCGTCCCGGTCCGGTCTGTCCCGTCCCGGTCCGGTCCCAACTCCCGTCCCGGCCCGGGTCTCAGGCGCCGACGCCGACCGGGCGGCGGGCGAACCAGGCGATGGTGGCGGCCAGGCCCGGATCGGTATCCACGGCAGGCTGCCAGCCGAGCGCGGTGCGGGCCAGGGTGATGTCGGGGCGGCGCAGCGAGGGGTCGTCGCCGGGGCGTTCGACGAACTCGACCGGGGAGGCCGATCCGCACAACGTGCGGATGCGGTGGGCGAGTTGGAGGATGGTCAGCTCGGCGGGGTTGCCGAGGTTGATCGGTCCGGGGTGGCCGGCGGCGGCCGCGGCCAGGATGCCGGCGACGGTGTCGTCGACGTGGCACAGCGAGCGGGTCTGGCTGCCGTCCCCGGCGACGGTGAGCGGCCGTCCGGCCAGGGCCTGGGTGATGAAGGCGGGCACGGCCCGCCCGTCGGTGGGGCGCATCCGCGGGCCGTAGGTGTTGAACAGCCGGACGATGACGGTGTCGGTGCCGCGGGCGGTGCGGTAGGCGGTGGTGAGCGCCTCGGCGTAGCGCTTGGCCTCGTCGTACTGGCTGCGCGGGCCGATCGGGTTGACGTTGCCCCAGTACGTCTCGGGCTGCGGGTGGACCAGCGGGTCGCCGTACACCTCGGAGGTGGAGGTGAGCAGGAAGCGGGCACCCTTGCGGCGGGCCAGTTCGAGGGCGTTGTGGGTGCCGTGGGCACCGGCCCGCAGGGTCTCGACGGGGTGGCGGGCGTAGTCGTGCGGGGAGGCGGGCGAGGCCAGGTGGACGACCAGGTCGACCGGCCCGTCGACGTCGAACGGCTCGCACACGTCGTGGCGTCGCAGCGTGAAGCCGGGGTCGTCGGCGCGGTCGGCGAGGTTGTCGAGGCTGCCGGTGAGCAGGTTGTCGACGCACACCACCTCGGTGCCCTGCGCGCGCAGCCGGTCGCACAGGTGGGAGCCGACGAAGCCCGCGCCGCCGGTGACGACGGCCCGGCGGGCGGCCGGGCGGGCAGCCGGGCGAGCAGCCGGGCGGGCGGCAAGGCCCGCGGCCGTTCCGGTGCCTGGGCCCGGGACCGCGGCCGTTCCGGTGCCGGTGCCGGTGGGGTGGGCCATGGTCAGGACTCCCGCAGCGAGCGGCCGGTGCGGGCGAGGAAGACGTCGTCCAGGGTGGGGCGGTGCAGTTCGATGGTGGCGGTGGCGATGCCCGCCTCGGCCAGTGCCCGCATGACCTGCGGCATCGCGCTCTCGCCGGTGTCGACGGACAGTCGCAGCGCGCCGTCGGCGCGGGTCTCGGCGCCGCGGACGCACTCCTGGGCGGCGAGCACCTCGGCGGCCTTGGCGGCCAGGTGCGGTTCGGCGACTCCGACGGTGACCACCTCGCCGTGGACGGAGCGCTTGAGCGCGGCGGGGGTGCCCTCGGCGACCAGGGTGCCGCCGTCGACGATGGCGATCCGGTCGCAGAGCGCGTCGGCCTCGTCCAGGTAGTGGGTGGTGAGGAAGACCGTCATGCCGGCGTCGCGCAGGCGGCGGACCTCGGCCCACAGCCGGGCCCGGGCGGCCGGGTCGAGGCCGGAGGTGGGCTCGTCCAGGAACAGCACGGTGGGGCGGTGGACCACGCCGAGCGCGATGTCCAGGCGGCGGCGCTGGCCGCCCGAGTAGCTGCGGCAGGGGCGGTCGGCGTACTCGGCGAGGTCGAAGGAGTCGACGGCGGCGGCCGCCCGGGCCTGCGCCTCGGCCTTGCCCAGGCCGTGCATCCGGGCCTGCAGGACGAGTTCCTCACGGGCCGTCACCTCGTCCCAGGTGCCGCCGCCCTGGGCGACGTAGCCGATGGCGCGCCGGACCTCGGCCGGGCGGGTCAGCAGGTCGGCGCCGGCCACCGTGGCCCGGCCGCCGTCGGGGGGCAGCAGGGTGGCGAGCATCCGCAGGGTGGTGGTCTTGCCCGCGCCGTTGGGGCCGAGCAGTCCGAAGATCTCGCCTTCGGCCACGTGCAGGTCCAGTCCGGCCACCGCGTCCACGGTGGCGGCGTGGCGGCGGCGGCCGGTCCGGTAGGACTTCCGCAGTCCGCTGGTCTCGATCATCTGGGTCCTTCGGGGGGTGACGGGGGGACGGGTCAGCGGACGGTGCGGGCGAAGCGGCGGGCCGACCAGAGCAGGGCGGCGAGTGCGACGGCCGCCATCAGGGCGAGGCTGCGCCACACCGCGGGGTCGCCGGGGTGGCCGGCGAACAGTTCGCGCATGCCGACCACCGCCCAGCTGAACGGGTTCCAGTCGGAGACCCGGCGCAGCCACAGCGGGGCCAGCGCGAGCGGCAGCAGGGTGCCGGAGAGCAGCATCAGCGGCTGGGCGAGGTTGTTGACCAGCTGGCCCAGCACGTCCGGGTTGCCGACCTTGAGCGCCAGGCCGTAGGAGACCGCGGAGCTGGTCAGCGAGATCAGCGCGAGCAGCAGGTAGGCCAGCAGCAGGTCCGGGACGCGCACCAGCAGGCCGAGCGGGATCGCCAGCACGATGATCACGGCGGCCTGGACGGCCAGCACCACCACGTCCCGCAGCGAGCGGCCGAGCAGCAGCGCGACCCGGCTGACCGGGGTGACCCGGGCCCGCTCGATCACGCCGGAGCCGAGTTCGGCGAGCAGGCCGAAGCCGACGTACAGGCCGCCGCCGAGGGCCAGCGCGACCAGCATGCCGGGGACGTAGATCCGGTAGGCGTCGGCCATCGTGCCCGCGCCCATCGAGGCCAGCGCGGGCTTGAGCAGCGGGGCGAACAGGGCGAGGTAGACGACGGGTTGGGCCACCCCGAGGAAGATCTGCAACGGGGAGCGGGCCATCAGCAGCAGGTGGCGCTGGAACACCAGCCAGGTGTCGCGGAGGCTTTTCACGGGTGGGCGTTTCCTGTCCTGTTCGGGGCGTCGGAGGGGCTCGCTGTCGGAGGTGCTCGGCGTCGGAGGGGCGGGGCTGGGCCGGAGCGCGTGGGGTCAGGGGCGGGGGAGGGGCAGTTCGGGGGGCTGGGGCCGGGCC
>NZ_JOGH01000060.1:0-35558 GCF_000721345.1 Kitasatospora sp. NRRL B-11411
CGCCCGCGCCGCCCCGCTCCACGCCCGCCCGCCCGACGGCCGCCCGGACGCAGGGCTCCGCCCGGCGCGCCCTCGGCGGGCTGCTCGCCGCCACGGCCCTCGCCGCCGGTGCGCTGCTGCCGCTGCACGCCTCCTCGGCCGCGGCCGCCGCCGACCCGGCCGCCGCCGCGCCCGCGTTCAACTACGGCGAGGCGCTGCAGAAGTCGCTGCTCTTCTACGAGGCCCAGCAGTCCGGCCACCTGCCCGCCACCAACCGGGTGAGCTGGCGCGGCGACTCCGCGCTCGACGACGGCAAGGACGTCGGACTCGACCTGACCGGCGGCTGGTACGACGCGGGCGACCACGTCAAGTTCGGCCTGCCGATGGCCGCTTCGACCACCATGCTGGCCTGGGGCGGCATCGCCGAGAAGCAGGGCTACACCGCCTCCGGGCAGATGCCGTACCTGAAGAACAACCTGCGCTTCGTCGACGACTACCTGATCAAGGCCCACCCCGCCCCCAACGTGCTCTACGGCCAGGTCGGCAGCGGCTCGGCCGACCACGCCTGGTGGGGCCCGGCCGAGGTGCTGCCGATGGCCCGGCCCGCGTACAAGATCGACGCCTCCTGCCCGGGCTCGGACCTGGCGGGGGAGACGGCCGCCGCGCTCGCCTCCTCGTCCATGGTCTTCGCGGACAGCGACCCCACCTACTCCGCGACCCTGCTCACCCACGCCAAGCAGCTGTACTCCTTCGCCGACACCTACCGCGGCAAGTACAGCGACTGCATCAAGGACGCCCAGGGCTACTACAACTCCTGGAGCGGCTACAACGACGAACTGGTCTGGGGCGCCATCTGGCTCTACAAGGCCACCGGCGACAGCAGCTACCTCGCCAAGGCCGAGAGCTACTACGCCAACCTCTCCACCGAACCGCAGTCCACGACCAAGTCCTACAAGTGGACGATCGCCTGGGACGACAAGTCCTACGGCGACTACGTGCTGCTGGCCCAGCTCACCGGCAAGCAGCAGTACGTCGACGACGCCAACCGCTGGCTCGACTGGTGGACCGTCGGCGTCAACGGCAGCCAGGTCAAGTACTCCCCGGGCGGCGAGGCCGTGCTCGACTCCTGGGGGTCGCTGCGCTACGCCGCCAACACCTCCTTCGTCGCCCTGGTCTACTCCGACACGCTCACCGGAGACCCGACCCGCCAGGCCCGCTACCACGACTTCGCGGTCCGCCAGATCGACTACGCGCTCGGCGACAACCCCCGCAAGTCCAGCTACCTGATCGGCTTCGGCGCCAACTCCCCGAAGAACCCGCACCACCGCACCGCCCACGGCTCCTGGACCGACCAGCTCACCAACCCCGTCGACAGCCGCCACACCCTGATCGGCGCCCTGGTCGGCGGCCCCAGCTCGGCCGACGACTCCTACACCGACGACCGCTCCAACTACGTCAACAACGAGGTCGCCACCGACTACAACGCCGCCTTCACCGGCGCGCTGGCCCGGCTCTACGGCGAGTACGGCGGCAACCCGCTTACCGCCTTCCCGCCCAAGGAGACCCCGGACGGCCCGGAGATGTCCGTCCAGGCGTCGGTGAACGCCGCCGGCACCAACTTCACCGAGATCAAGGCGTACCTGATCAACAAGTCGGCCTGGCCGGCCCGCGCGCTCAAGAACGCCTCGCTGCGCTACTACTTCACCCTGGAGCCCGGGGTCAGCCCGAGCCAGATCACCCTCACCACCAACTACAACCAGTGCGGCGCGGTCACCGGGCCCACGCTCTACTCCGGCTCCACCTACTACGTCACCGTCGACTGCTCCAACACCGTGATCGCCCCGGCCGGACAGTCCGCCTACCGCAAGGAGGTCCAGTTCCGGATCGCCTCATCGGGCGCCTGGGACCCCACCAACGACTGGTCGTACCAGGGCATCTCGCTGGTCCCCGGCTCGACGCCGGTGGACGCGGCGAACATCCGGCTGCTGGACGGGGGAGCGCCGCAGTGGGGCGCCGAACCGGGCACCGGCCCAGGCCCGTCCACCTCCCCGTCGCCCTCGCCGTCCGCCTCGGTGTCGCCCTCCCCGTCGCCGTCGCCGTCGTCCTCCGCTTCGGTGTCGCCGTCCCCCTCCGCCTCCCCCTCGGCCTCTCCCTCACCCTCCGCCTCCGCCTCGCCGCAGCCGGTCTCCGGGTGCGCGGTCACCTACACGGTGGGCAGCAGTTGGGGCACCGGGTTCACCGCCGACGTGACGGTGCGCAACACCGGGAGCAGCACCGTCTCCGGCTGGAAGCTGGCCTGGACGTACCGGGGCAACGAGGCGGTCAGCAACGCCTGGAACGCCCAGGTGGTGCAGAGCGGCGCGGCCGTCACCGCCACCGACGCCGGGTGGAACGGCACGCTGGCCCCGGGCGGCACCGCGTCCTTCGGCTTCCAGGCCACCGGCACCCCCGCCGCGCTGCCCGCCTTCACCCTCAACGGCACTGCCTGCAGCGCCGCCTGACACCTCCTCACCCTGCTTTCCGCCCCCGTCCCCGCCGTCGTGCGGGGGCGGGGGCGTTCGCGTGCGCGGTGGCCGGAAACGGTGGGGTGCGGCGGGGCGGGGGAGGGGCGACGGCGCAGCGGGGCGGTGGTTCGGGGACAACTCGGGGCGGCTGGCTCAAATGTCGCTGGTGACCGGGATAAACATCCGGATCCGCAAGATCACCGTATCGAGGTAAATACCCCCGTCCTCGCGGGCGAAGAACGCCTACGGAGCGTTAGCGTTCCTCAAGATCCGACCGAGTCGGCCACGAATCCTGACGATTCGTCATCTTTCCGTACCCCGAGGAGCGTTCGCCCATGACCGTTGTGACCGGCCCGGCCGCGGACGCCCCCGGAACGGGCTGACCACGGGATCCCCGCTCGTGGCGGACGGTCACCGGCCGCCCGCCACCGTCCGCGCGCCCGGACACCCTCCCGCACCACGCACCACCCGTCCGCACCGACGCCCCCCGTCGCGGCCGGCGAGCCCCGCCACCCGTCCGACCAGACCGCCCCTCCCAGTGAAGGAGTCACGGATGCCCGACCCAGGGCTTTCCTCTCCGCCTCCGGCCGCGCTCCCCCCGCTGTCCGGCCCGTCCCACCCGTCCTTCCACGCCGCCCTCACCGCGGCCGTCGCCGCCGTCCTCGACGCGTCCGCTCCCGCACCCGCGGCCGTCCCGGAGACCGACCACGAGATCCTCCCCGAGGCCGCCCCCGAGACGTCCGGCGGCGGGATCGAGCGGATCCTGCGCGGCCCCAGCGGCCTCGGGACGGACGGCCTGCTGCTGCCCCGCCTCCCGGCCCCCGCCGTGCCGACCGCGCCGGTCGCGGCCGACGCCGTGGTCGCGGCCGAAGCCGCCGCAGCCGTCGCCGAGCCGGTGGAGGGCATCCCGGTGCCCGGCCTGTACTACCACCCGATCCCGGACCCCGACCCGGCCCGGGTGGCGGAGGTCAGCCGCCGGATCAAGGACTGGGCGGTCGACGAGGTGGACCTGTTCCCGGACGAGTGGGAGGGCGAGTTCGACGGCTTCTCGGTCGGGCGCTACATGGTCGCCTGCCACCCGGACGCCCCGACCGTCGACCACCTGATGCTGGCCACCCGCCTGATGGTCGCCGAGAACGCGGTCGACGACTGCTACTGCGAGGACCACGGCGGCTCCCCGGTCGGCCTCGGCAGCCGCCTGCTGCTCGCCCACACCGCGCTCGACCCGCTGCACACCACGGCGGAGTACGCGCCGGGCTGGGCCGAGTCGCTCGGCTCGGACGCCCCGCGCCGCGCCTACCACTCGGCGATGCGGTACTTCACCGAGATGGCCAGCCCGTCCCAGGCCGACCGGTTCCGGCACGACATGGCCCGGCTGCACCTCGGCTACCTGGCCGAGGCGGCCTGGGCCGAGGCCGACCACGTGCCCGAGGTGTGGGAGTACCTGGCGATGCGCCAGTTCAACAACTTCCGCCCCTGCCCGACCATCACCGACAGCGTCGGCGGCTACGAACTGCCCGCCGACCTGCACGCGCTGCCCGGCACCCAGCGGGTCATCGCGCTGGCAAGCAACGCCACCACCATCGTCAACGACCTGTACTCGTACACCAAGGAGCTCGCCAGCCCCGGCCGGCACCTCAACCTGCCCGTGGTGATCGCCGAACGCGAGGGCCTCTCCGACAAGGACGGCTACCTCAAGGCCGTCGAGGTCCACAACGAGCTGATGCACGCCTTCGAGGCCGAGTCCGCCGCCCTCGCCGCCGCCTGCCCGGCCCCGCAGATGCTGCGCTTCCTGCGCGGCGTGGCCGCCTGGGTCGACGGCAACCACTACTGGCACCAGACCAACACCTACCGCTACAGCCTGCCCAACTTCTGGTAAGAACCGGCAAGAAACGGACACTCGGACATGACCAGCACCGAATTCGACACCACCGCCGCCGCCTTCGTTCCGGCTCCGGCCACCGCCTACCAGGGCGACATCGCCCGCTACTGGAACAGCGAAGCCCGGCCGGTCAACCTGCGCCTCGGCGACGTCGACGGCCTCTACCACCACCACTACGGCATCGGCGAGATCGACACCGCCGCCCTCGGCGACCCCGAGGACAGCGAGCACGAGAAGAAGCTGATCACCGAACTGCACCGGCTGGAGTCCGCCCAGGCCGAGGTCCTGCTCGACCACCTCGGCCCGGTCGCGCCCGGCGACACCCTGATGGACGCCGGCTGCGGCCGCGGCGGCTCCATGGTGATGGCCCACCAGCGCTTCGGCTGCAAGGTCGAGGGCGTCACCCTCTCCAGCACCCAGGCCGAGTTCGGCAACCGCCGCGTCCAGGAGCTCGGCATCGCCGACCACGTCCGCTCCCGGGTCTGCAACATGCTCGACACCCCGTTCGCCAACGGCCAGATGACCGGCTCCTGGAACAACGAGTCCAGCATGTACGTCGACCTGCACGACCTGTTCGCCGAGCACTCCCGGGTGCTCAAGGTCGGCGGCCGCTACGTCACCATCACCGGCTGCTGGAACCCCCGCTACGGCCAGCCCTCCAAGTGGGTCTCCCAGATCAACGCCCACTTCGAGTGCAACATCCACTCCCGCCGCGAGTACCTGCGCGCCATGGCCGACAACCGCCTCGTCCCGCAGGCCGTCATCGACCTCACCCCCGACACCCTCCCCTACTGGGAGCTGCGCGCCACCTCCTCGCTGGTCACCGGCATCGAGGAAGCCTTCATCGAGTCCTACAAGGACGGCTCCTTCCAGTACGTCCTGATCGCGGCCGACCGGGTCTGACCTCTCCCCCTCCGCCCCACCCGATCCCCGGCGCCACCCGGCCCGGGGATCAGCCGCGCCCGGCCCGGGGACCGGCCGGGCCGGGGACCCCCGGGCCGGTTCGGGCTACACCGCCGCGTCGTAGACGGCGGTGACGGGTGCGTGGTCGGACCAGCGCTCCGCGTGGGTGGCGGCGCGCTCGACGTAGGCGTCGGTGCAGCGGGCGGCCAGGGCGGGGGTGGCCATCTGGTAGTCGATGCGCCAGCCGGCGTCGTTGTCGAAGGCGCGGCCGCGGTAGGACCACCAGGAGTAGGGGCCGTCCTGGTCGGGGTGGCGGCGGCGCAGGACGTCGACGTAGCCGTGGTCGTCGAGGATGCGGGAGAACCAGGCGCGCTCCTCGGGGAGGAAGCCGGCCTTCTTCTGGTTGGCCTTCCAGTTGCGCAGGTCGGCCTCGCGGTGGGCGATGTTCCAGTCTCCGCAGACCAGCACCTCGCGGCCCTCCGCGGCGGCCCGGGCGCGCAGTTCGCCGAGGTGGACGAGGAACTCGGCCATGAAGCGCTCCTTCTCGTCCTGCCGCTCGGTGCCGACCTCGCCGGAGGGCAGGTACAGCGAGGCGACCGTCAGGCCGGGCAGGTCGAGCTCGGCGTAGCGGCCGGAGCCGTCGAACTCGGCGGAGCCGAAGCCGATCCGGGTGGCGTCGGGGGCGCGGCGGGAGAGCACCGCCACCCCGGCCCGGCCCTTGGCGGCGGCGGGGGCCCAGACCGCGTGCCACCCGTCGAGGCGGGCCAGCACGTCGGCGAACTGCTCGGCCTCGGCGCGCACCTCCTGGAGGCAGACCACCTCGGACTTGGTGTCGTCGATCCACTCCAGGAAGCCCTTCTTGGCGGCCGCCCGGATCCCGTTCACGTTGACTGTCGTGATGATGCTGTGCACGGAGCGAGGGTACCGGTCGGCTCCGACAATTCAGGCGGGAATCCGGCATTCCGGGCGAAGCGGGGCGCCATACCGGGTCGGCGGGCGATCCGCAAGGAACCCGTCCCATTGGTCTTGACCATCTCCCCGGGCACCCCCTACTGTCACTTACTGCAAAGACCTTTAATAAAGAAGGACGGATAAAGCCCGCCTCCCCCACCTGCCGAAACGGGGAGCCGCGGTGGGCCTGTCGTCCCTCAGGGTGGAGGACACGGTGGGGCAAGGAACGCTCGCGGCGGTGGCGGAGCCGAAGTACTGGCACCTGCGCACGGTGCTGCTGCGCACCATGGACACCGAGTTCTCGACCGGCCAGGTGCTGCCCAACGAGCGGGAGCTCTCGGCGCGCTTCGGCGTGGCCCGGGCCACCCTCCGCCAGGCCCTGGACCAGCTGGAACTCGAGGGCCGCCTGGTCCGCCGGCGCGGCATCGGCACGCTGGTCGCCGCCCCGCGGGTGGGCATCCCGGTCGGCGGACGCCAGTCCGGCCGGGCCGCCACCGCCCGCGCCGCCCAGGAGTGGAAGGTGGTGGACTGCACCACCGGCCCCGCCACCGCCGCGCTGGCCCGCACCCTGGGCCTGGCCGAGGGCGACCAGGTGCACACCGTGCGCCGGCTGCGGACGGTCCAGGGCGTGGCGGTCGCCGCCGAGTCGCTGCACGTCCCCTCCGCCGCGCTGCCGCACCTGGCCGTGGTGGTGGACGGCGGCGACCGGGCCCGCGGCGTGCTGCGCCAGCTGGAGCGGCTCGGCGTCGACGGCGAGTCCCGCTCGGTGGAGCTGGGCGTCGCCGAGACCGCCGAGGCCGCGCTGCTGGAGCGCCCCCCGGGCACCCCCGTCCTGGTGGTCACCACCCAGTACGCGGCGGCCGGCCGGCTGGCCGCGGTCGCGGTCTCCACCTACCGGGCCGACACCTGCAAGCTGACCTTCGGCGAGTCCGGCGCGGCCGTCCAGGTCACCTCCGCCGTCCCGGTCTCCGCCGCCGCCGTCTCCTGACCCGTCCCGCCTCGCCGTCCCCGGCTTCCCCGCCGTTCCCGGCTTCCCCGCCGTCCCCGGCTTCCCCGGTTTCCACCTGACGGACCGTCAACGTCCTTGTCGGCGGCCCGCGTTACGCTCCTGCCCACTGACCACCGGTGAGCAGGGGAGCGGCACGAGGATGGGCCAGAACGGCACGAGGACGGACCGGACCGACCCGGCGGATCCGGGCGATCCGACGGATCCGGGCGATCCGACGGACCACGGCAGGGCGCTCACCGAGCGGGTGATCGCCGAGGTGGCCGCCGACCCGTCCCGCCAGGTGCTGGAGCACGACCGGTTCGCCGGCCGGTGGGTCGAGGGCCCGCTGCGGCCCCGCCCCGAGCTGGCGGCGTTCCCCGACGGCCACCCGCTGCCGCCCAGCCTGCGGGCCTGGCTGGCGTACGACAGCGGCATGCTGGAGCGGCACGGCTGGTTCGGCGCGGACGGCGGGCTCGCGCCGCGGACCCTGGGCGAGATCGCGGTCGAGGAGTTCGGCGAGCCGTGGGGCTCCTGCTTCGAGCCGTTCTCCGGGCTGTTCGGCGCGTGCTTCCTGCTGCCCGGCGGCTCCGACTCCCGCCGGGTGCTGTCGGTGGGCCCGCACGGCGAGCGCGACGGGCTGGGCGAGTACCCGGTGTTCGCGCTCGACGTCGACGACCTGCCGTACGCGGTGCTGATGCACCCGGGCTTCGACGTCTACCTCGCCGAGACCGCGGGCGTCCTGCCGTCCGACGGCCGCCCCGGCTACGACTCGCTCAAGCACGACCCCCGGTACGCGGCCCGGATGCGGGCGCACGCCCGGGGGCGGCTCAAGGGCGGGTACGAGCTGCTCTGCCTCCAGTAGGCGACGGCCCCGGTCAGTGCGGGGCCGCCCGGGCCGGCGCGGCGGCCCCGGTCAGCGCGCGGTGGGCGGGTCGACGGCGAACAGCTGCTCCTCGACGTGGTCGAGGGCGACCCGCAGCGCGCCCATGGCGACCACCTCGGAGCCGAGCGCGGCGAGCGCGACCTCGGGGGCGCGCAGCGTGTAGCGGGCGAGCTGTTCGCGCAGCGGCTCCAGGACGCCGTCCAGGCCGGCCGCCCAGCCGCCGACCACGACGAGTTCGGGGTCGAGGGCGAGGACCAGCGCGGTGACGTCGTGCACCAGGCGGCCCAGGAAGCGGTCCATGGCGATCCGGGCGACCTGGTCGCCCTCCCGGGCCAGCCGCAGCACCCGGGCCACCGCGGCCTCGTCCAGCGGGTCCAGCGGCTTGCCGGTGGTGGACAGCAGCCGTTCGGGGGTGGCCTGTTGGCCGAGCAGGTGGAGCGCGCCGATCTCGCCGGCGGCGCCGCCGTGGCCGCGGTGCAGGCGGCCGCCGATCAGCGAGCCGGCGCCGGGGCTGAGCCCGGCCATCACGAACACCACGTCGCCCTTGCCGACGGCCGCGCCCATCCAGTGCTCGGCGATGGCAGCCAGGTTGGCGTCGTTCTCGATCACCACGGGGCAGCGGAAGGAGCGGCGCAGCCGGGCGCCGAGGTCGAGGCCGGTCCAGCCGGGCATCGCGGTGCCGAGCCGGACGGTGCCGTCCCGGTCGACGATGCCGGGGGTGCCGACGGCGACCTCCCACAGGCTGTCCCGGGAGACCCCGGCCTTGCGCAGCACCTCGCCGACCGTGGTGCGGACCAGGGCGAGCCGCTCCTCGGCCTCCACCGATTCGTCCACCGGCCGGGAGTGACTGGCCAGCACCTCGCCGGCCAGGTCGGCGAGGACGACCCTCAGGTCGTGGACGCCGATCTCGATGCCCAGCACGTGCCCGGCCTCGGCCCGGAACCGGAACCAGCGGGCCGGGCGGCCGCGCTGACGCCCCGACTCCTGGACGTGCTCGACCTCGGCGACCAGCCCGGACTCCAACAGCCCCTCGATCACGCCCTCGACGGTGGGCCGGGACAGCCCGGTGTCGCCGACGAGCTGGGTCAGCGTGACGGCCTGTCCGTCGCGCAACGACCGCAGGGTGACCGCCGCGTTGATCCGCCGCAGCAGTGAGGAGTCCCCTCCGGTGAGCCGGTCCGTCAAGTCGCTGCCCTTCCGCTTCGCGCGACTGCCCTGGCGCGCGGTGACGTGGAGCGCGGCATCGCCCGTCCGGCCGTGGTGAGGCCGTCGCGGGCCCGCGCGGAGCCGCCGCCCGCGGACTGGCACTGTGGGGTGCCTCGAACGGGGCGTCTGCCCGGATCGTACTCGGGCGGCCCATCGGGGGGCGAGCGTTTCCGCAGCTCATAACGGCTTCGGTATCGAAACGGTACGTCGTCCGTCATCGCGTGGTGACCGGCCGTCGGCGCGGCGGAAGACGGCGGGGAGAGGTCCACGCGCGTCAACCGGGCGGCCACCGGGCGTCCACCGCGGCGGACCCGGACCGACCCGGGCCGAGCCGTCGGTCGGGACGCCGGTCGGGACGCCGGTCGGGGTGCCTGCCGGGACGCCGGTCGGGATGCCGAGCGGGGCACCTGCCGGGACGCCGAGCGGGACACCTGCCGGGACGTCGGTCGGGACGTCGGTCGGCACGCCCTAAGCTTCCGCCCATGGGGAACGACACCGCCGCAGCGCATCCGCCCGGGCACCGGACGGCCGCCGCGGCCGCCGCGGTTGCCGAAGACGCCGAGGGCGCCGAGGACGCCGCGTTCGTCCGGGCCCACACCCGGCCGGGGCCGGTGCCGTTCGTGCCCGAGGTGCGGCTGCGGATGGCGGGCGACGCGATCGAGCTGTGGGAGACCACCGAGCGGGCCCGCGGCCGGGAGGGCCTGCCGCCGCCGTTCTGGGCGTTCCCGTGGGCGGGCGGGGTGGCGGTCGCCCGGTACGTCCTGGACCATCCCGAACTGGTGCGCGGCCGCCGGGTGTTGGACCTGGCGGCGGGCTCCGGCCTGGTCGGCGTCGCGGCGGCGCTGCGCGGTGCGGCCGGGGTGCGGGCGGCCGAGATCGACGCGTACGCGGTGGCCTCGATCGGGGTCAACGCGGAGCTCAACGGCGTCGCGGTGGCCGCCGAACTGGCCGACGTGCTGGACGGCGACGGCGCGCCCGACGACGTGGTGCTGGCCGGCGACGTGTTCTACGAACGGACGATGGCCGCCCGCTTCCTGCCGTTCCTGGAGCGGGCCGCCGCCCGGGGCGCGACCGTGGTGGTCGGCGACCCCGGGCGGGCCTACCTGCCGCGCGGGCGCTTCACCGCGCTCGCCGAGTACACCGTCCCGGTCGCCGCCGATCTGGAGGACGCGGCCGAGAAGACCACCACGGTGTGGGCGCTGCGCGGCTGACACCGGCTCAGGTCTCGGTGGGCCGGGGCTGGGCCGGGCTGCTGGACGGCACCACCACCGGCGGCGGCAGGCAGGTCGGACCGGTGGTCGGGCTGCTCGAACCGGGGCTCGGCGCCGTCGTCGTGGCGGCCCGCGGTGCGGCCGGGGGCGGGACGGCGGTGTCGGCGACGGCGATGGCGGTGGTGGTGCGGGTCGGGGTCGGCGGGCTGGGCCGCGGCGAGCTGGGCGGGGCACCGGTCATGTCCGAGCAGGCCGGCAGGCTGGTGTTGCCGTCGTACAGCGAGACCCGGCTGACCTGGTAGGGGCCCTGCCCGTACCAGCCGTGGAAGTACACGGTCAGCGACCGGGTGTTCCCGGCGGTGCGGACCACGGCGTGCAGCCTGGTCTGCTCCGGCCCGTCGGCCCACTGGTACACCGCCTCGGTGTCGCCGCCGTAGACGCCGACGAAGGCGTACGCGCCGGAGACGTCCGCCGTCAGGTCGTAGGTGGTGTACGGCTGGACCGTGACCTGCTGGGTGCACCCGGCGTAGTCGTAGCCGCCCGGACGGCCCTCGACGCCCCGGTCGAGCTGCCGGACGTCGCCGGTGCAGGTCCAGTTGTCCGCGAGCGGCTGCGCGAACAGGCCGTCCCGGACGGTCTCCTGGGCGGCCCCGGCGGTGCCCGAGCCGAGCAGGGCGAAACCCGCGGTGGCGGTCAGCAGCGCGGCCGCGGCGGCGGCCCCGAGCGGGAGGCGGCCGGGACGCTGCGGGTGCCGGCGGCGGGAAAGGGAAGGCGGATGCATGGTGGCTCCGGTGTGGGGGAGGAGTGGGCGGACGGTGCGCCCGCGGCGCGGACCGCGCGGGCGGGACGTGGCCTGCCGTCAGCTCCCGGACGGGGCGGCGGCTCCGCGGTGCGGGCCGTGGCGGCCGCGGCGACGGCGGAGGGAAGGTGCACGCATGCCGGCTCCGGTGGGGGAGGTGGACGGGGGCAGCGGTGCGAGGGAGTGGTCCACACCATGGTGGATCCCGCGGCCGTCCGTCAAGGGCGGGCAAAGGCCGGTTCCGGCCCGCTGCGGGGCGTTTCGGCCCAGCGAGTTGACGCTCCGTCAGTTCGGGCTGCCCCGCTCCACCCGGTCGGGCCGGGTGGCGATCTCCGTTCTCGCCCGCTCCGGCGGCGGTGGGGCCGGTCCCGGGGTCAACTCTCCTGACCGGCGGCGGCCTTGGCGTCGATCTCGGCGATCAGGTCCTCGACCAGGGCCTTGACGGCGTCGCGGATCGGGCGGACGGCTTCGACGCCCTGGCCGGCCGGGTCGTCCAGCGTCCAGTCGCGGTAGTGCTTGCCGGGGAAGAACGGGCAGGCGTCGCCGCAGCCCATCGTGATCACGTAGTCGGAGGACCGGACGGCCTCGGTGGTGAGGATCTTCGGCTGCTGGTCGGAGATGTCGATGCCGGCCTCGGCCATCGCGGCGACGGCGGCCGGGTTGACCCGGTGGCCGGGGGCCGAGCCGGCGGAGCGGACCTCGACGCGGTCGCCCGCGAGGCGGGTGAGGAAGCCGGCGGCCATCTGGGAGCGGCCTGCGTTGTGGACGCAGACGAACAGCACGGAGGCGAGCGGCGCGGCGGCGGTCATCGGCGGGGTCCTTCGTTCGGTTTCGGTCTCGGTCTTGATTTCGGTCTCGGTCTCGGTCTCGGGTGTCCGGGCCGGGGCCTTCTGCCCGTGGACGGCGCTGTCCGTGGCGGGTGGAGGCGGGCGGCCGGCGGCGACCGCAGGGCGTGTCAGCTGCCGCTGGTGCCCGTCCCGGCCGATGTGAAAGTATCAGTCCATGGTGATGTCAGTCGACACTGAACTGTTGCGGGTGCTGTCCGATCCGCTCAGGCTGCGGATCGTGACCCTGCTGGCCCGCGAAACCCTGTGCACCACGCACCTGGTGGAGGAGACCGGCGCCCGCCAGACCAACCTCTCCAACCACCTCAAGGTGCTGCGGGACGCCGGGGTGGTGGACACCGAGCCGTGCGGCCGCTTCACGTACTACCGGCTCCGCCCGGAGGTGCTGGAGTCGCTGTCCGCGCAGTTCGCCGACCTCGCCGCCACCGCCCGCGTCCACGCCGCCCCCAAGAGGCCCTGCTGATGTCCCGTACCGCGCCCGTCCCCGCCCCCGCGATCAGACCCGAACCCGCTTCGGTGGCCGGGAAGTTGTCGTTCGTCGACCGCTACCTCGCGGTGTGGATCCTGGTGGCGATGGCTGTCGGCCTCGGGCTGGGCCGACTGGTTCCCGGGCTGAACGACGCGCTGGCGAAGGTGGAGGTCGGCGGGATCTCGCTGCCGATCGCGCTCGGCCTGTTGGTGATGATGTACCCGGTGCTGGCGAAGGTCCGCTACGACCGGCTCGACACCGTCACCGGCGACCGCCGACTGATGGCCTCCTCGCTGGTGATCAACTGGCTGGTCGGCCCGGCGGTGATGTTCGCCCTCGCCTGGATCTTCCTGTCCGACCTGCCCGCGTACCGCACCGGATTGATCATCGTCGGGCTGGCCCGCTGCATCGCCATGGTGGTCATCTGGAACGACCTCGCCTGCGGCGACCGCGAGGCCGCCGCCGTCCTCGTGGCCCTCAACTCGGTGTTCCAGGTGGTCATGTTCGGCGTGCTGGGCTGGTTCTACCTCGACCTGCTGCCAGGCTGGCTCGGTCTGGGCGCCGGCGAGCACCTGGACGTGTCGACGGGGAGGATCGCCCTCAACGTCGTCGTCTTCCTCGGCATCCCGCTGATCGCCGGGTTCCTGACCCGCCACCTCGGGGAGAAGAGGCTCGGCCGCGAGCGCTACGAGGCGAAGGTGCTGCCGCGCATCGGCCCCTGGGCGCTGTACGGCCTGCTGTTCACCATCGTGGTCCTGTTCGCCCTCCAGGGGAGGACGATCACCTCGCAGCCGCTGGACGTCGCCCGGATCGCCCTGCCGCTGCTCGCCTACTTCGCGCTTCTGTGGTTCGGCACCTTCGCCCTCGGCAAGGCCCTCGGCCTGACCTACGACCGCACCGCGACCCTCGCCTTCACCGCCGCCGGCAACAACTTCGAACTCGCCATCGCGGTCGCCATCGGCACCTTCGGCGTCACCTCCGGCCAGGCCCTGGCCGGCGTCGTCGGCCCGCTGATCGAAGTCCCGGTGCTGATCGCCCTGGTGTACGTCTCCCTCGCCTGGCGCAGGAAGTTCACCCCGACGAGCTGACCGGCCGCCGCAGCAGCACCGGGTCCGGCGCCCGCGAGATCCGTCCCGCGGCAGCGCCGGGCCCGGCCGGTCCGCTCAGGTCTCCGGCGAGGCGCAGCAGCACGTGCGCGAACACCGCGTCCACGTTGTCGTCGGCGAGCGCGCGGCCGGACCGCGCCAGCACCTCGACCTCGGGGGCCGGGGTCGGCACGCACGTGACCATGCAGGGATGCCTGAATTCAGGGAATCCTGTCGCCTGGCGGGGTGGCCGAGGCAGTCTCCGGGACGGTGCCACGCGCTACCCGGTGGTGTCGGAGCCGGGCGGGCCGAAGGAGGGCATGCCGAGGTCGGCCGTGGCCGGGGCGGTGGAACAGGCCGCCGCACGGCGGCGCCGGCGGACGACCGCGAGCGCCGCGAGCGCGGCTGCGGCGACGGCCGCCAGGGCGGGCACCCACAGGGCGCCGATCGCGGAAGCGGCTCCGAGGCCGCCGAGGGCGGCCAGCAGCGGGCCCGCGCAGCACAGCGCGCAAGCCGCCGCCGCGGCCGCTCCGGCGCCGAACAGGCCCCACGGCTTCGACGGGCGGGTCGGGGGCTTGGTCATGAGGTCGCTCCGAACAGGTCGGCCAGCAGCGAGGCCCCCTCCTCGGGGGCGCGCACGGTCAACTGGAGGGCGGTGGGGGTGAGGTGGAGGGAGAAGTCGAAGAACGCGCAGCAGCCCTGTTCGGCTGCGGCGAGTTCGGCGATCCGGCCCGCCAGCGGAGGGTCGGCGGGGAAGGTCAGCCGCAGGCCGTCGGGGATCTCCTCGCGCCGTTCGGCCGAGGCGGCCAGGTCGTTCCACTGCGCGGCGCGTTCGCCGAACCGGTCGCCGCCGAGGGTGCACGCCACCGGTGCCCGGCGCCACGCCTCCGCCGCCGCCGGTCCGGGAGCGGCGGCGGCGTTGAGGGTGCGGGTGGGTGAGAGGTCCACGGTCACCGGTCCGACCGCCTCCGAGGCGGTGGCGGTGCCGGTGGTGGTGCAGCCGCAGTCCGGACCGCACCCGCCCGCGGGGGCGGGTCCTTCGAGGCCGGCGTGGACGGCGGCCAAGTGGGTGGAGAACGCCGCCAGTTCGGCGATCCGGGCTTCGGTGTCGGCGATCCGGTCCGCGACCAGCGCCCGCATCCGGGCGCGCACCGGCGCGCACACGCCCTGCTCCCGGACGTCGAGGAGGTCGCGGATCTCCTCCAGCGGCAGGCCCAGCAGTTTCGCGGAGGCGATGAACTCCAGCCGCTCCACCGCCTCCGGCCCGTACACGCGGTACCCGGCGGGGGTCCGTTCGGCGGGCAGCAGCCCGGCGCTCTCGTAGAAGCGCAGCGTCGTCGCCGGGACGCCGCAGCGTTCGGCCAGCTGCGATATGCGGTAGCTCGTCACACGGCCGACCATAGACCTTCGACCCGACTCGAAGGTCAAGCCCGGAGCGCGGACCGGGTCCCTGCCGGGCGCCGGCGGCGTTCACGGCGGTCCGGAAGGCCGGGGGCCGGTCCGGAAGGCTCGGGGCCCAGGGCGGCGGAATGCCCTGACCGGCGCACCGGCCGCCACCGGCTCCTCCCCGGCCCGACCCGCGCAGCAGCCTGCGGCCCGCCCCCGGCCCGGCCCGCCCCCCGGCCCGGCCCCGGCCCGCCCCCGCCCCCGGCCTCGGGAAGGCAGGCCCTTACCCGATGAGCGGGCTGCGGCGTTCGATCAGGACGGTGTCGCGCCAGACGCCGTGGTGGCGGGCGACGCGTTCGCGGGTGCCGACGGTCCGGAAGCCGGCGCGGGTGTGCAGGGCGAGGCTGGCGGTGTTCTCGGGGAAGACGGACGACTGGATCGTCCAGATCCCGGCCGCCTCGGTGGAGTCGATCAGCGCGTCCAGCAGCAGTCGGGCGACACCGCGGCCGCGGTGGTCGGGGTGGACGTAGACGGAGTGCTCGACCACCCCGGCGTAGGCGGGGCGGGAGGAGACCGGGCTGACCGCCGCCCAGCCGAGCACCTGCCCGTCCGGGCCGAGGGCGACGTGCCGGTGCGCGGGCAGCCGGGCCGCGTCGAAGGCGGTCCAACTCGGCGCCGCGGTCTCGAAGGTGGCGTTGCCCTCCTCGATGCCCGCCCGGTAGATCGCGAGCACCTGCTCGGCGTGCTCGGGCAGCATCGGGCCGGGCGGGGGGAGGTCGACAGGCACGGGAAGCCTTCCGGGGGACGGATCAGCGGTTCAGGTCGAGCAGGTGGGCCAGGCCGGCCAGGACGGACGGCTCGACCCGGTAGTACACCCAGGTCCCGCGCCGCTCGGAGGTCAGTAGTCCGGCCTCGCGGAGCTTCTTCAGGTGGTGGGAGACGGTCGGCTGGGAGACGCCGACGTCCTGGATGTCGCACACGCACGCCTCGCCGCCCTCGTGGGAGGCGACCTTGGAGAACAGCCGCAGCCGCACCGGGTCGCCGAGCGCCTTGAACATCGCCGCCATCGTGACCGCGTCCGCCTCGGAGAGTTCCGCCGAGGTCAGCGGCGGGCAGCACGGCACCACCTCCGGCGCGAGCACCGGCAGCTCCACCCTCGAATTCGACATACGTCTATGTTGACATCCGTCGATCCAGGGGGCAAGGTCGGAGGCGAGAGCACATCGATACTTGTCGAATCAGGCGGATCGCGGCGAGACCGCACCGCCTGGCGCGAAGGGGAGCCCACCGCCATGACCTCCGACCCCACCGGCCTGCCCGTCCTCGTGATCGGCGCCGGACCGATCGGCCTGGCCGCCGCCGCCCACCTGCTGGAACGCGGCCTCGAACCCCTGGTCCTGGAGGCCGGGCCGCAGGCCGCCACCGCCGTGCGCGCCTGGTCGCACGTGCGGCTGTTCTCGCCGTGGGCGGAGCTCGTCGACCCCGCCGCGGAGAAGCTGCTCACCCCCACCGGCTGGACCCGGCCCGACGGGGAGGCGTACCCGACCGGCGGCGACTGGGCCGAGCAGTACCTGCAGCCGCTCGCCGACGTCCTCGGCACCCGCGTCCGGTACGGCACCCGGGTCACCGGCGTCGCCCGCGCCGGACGCGACCGGACCGTCGACGCCGACCGCGAGCGGCAGCCCTTCACCGTCCACGTCGAACACCCCGACGGCACCGAGGAGCGCCTCCTCGCCCGCGCCGTGGTCGACGCCTCCGGCACCTGGGCCACCCCGAACCCGCTCGGCGCCGACGGCCTGCCCGCGCTCGGCGAGCGCGCCGCCGCCGACCGCATCTCCTACCGCGTCCCCGACCTGCGCGACCCCGCCGTCCGGGCCCGCTACGTCGGCCGGCGCACCGCCGTCGTCGGCGCCGGCGCCTCCGCGTTCACCGCCCTCGCAGCCCTCGCCGGCCTGGCGGAGGACGCGCCCGGCACCCACGCCGTCTGGGTGCTGCGCCGCGGCCTCACCGGCTCCACCTACGGCGGCGGCGCCGCCGACCAGCTCCCCGCCCGCGGGGCCCTGGGCCTCGCCGCCAAGGCCGCCGTCGAGAGCGGCCACGCCGACGCGCTGACCGGCTTCCGCACCGCCGCCGTCGAACCGTCCACCGGCGGCCGCCTCACCCTCGTCGCCGAAGACGGCACCCGCACCGAGGAGTTGGACGAGATCATCGCCCTGACCGGACTGCGCCCCGACCTGTCTTTCCTCACCGAACTGCGCCTCGCCCTCGACGACCGCCTCCAGGCCCCGACCGGGCTCGCCCCGCTGATCGACCCCAACCAGCACTCCTGCGGCACCGTCTACCCGCACGGCGCGAACGAGCTCTCCCACCCCGAGCGGGGCGTCCACCTCGTCGGCATGAAGTCCTACGGCCGCGCCCCCACCTTCCTCGCCCTGACCGGCTACGAGCAGGTCCGCTCCGTCGCGGCCGCCCTCGCCGGCGACCACGAGGCCGCCGCCCGGGTCGAACTCACCCTCCCCGTGACCGGCGTCTGCGGCGGCGCCGGCCTCTACGACGAACCCGCCCGGGGCCGGGACGACAGCGAAGGCTGCTGCGGTGCGCCCGCCACGCCGCAGCTCATCACCCTCGGCACTCCCGGTGGAGGCAACTCCTGCTCGCCCGGCGGCAGTTGCTGACTCCATCGCTGCGGCACCCGGCGGGGCCCGCGACCGGCTATCGGCTACCGGTCTCGGGCGCCGGGCAAACCCGTTGGCGGGCGGCCGGGTGGGGCTGGTAGGAACGGGGGGCATGAGCGAGTACGAACTGCGGGCGGCCCGGCCCGAGGACATCGACGCGGTGCTGGCGTTCTGGGCCGAGTCCGCCGAGGGCACCAGTATCAGTGACGACCGGGCGGGTGTGGCCCGGCTGCTGGAGCGGGATCCGCAGGCGCTGATCCTGGCGGAGCGGGCGGGGGTGCTGCTCGGGACGGTGATCGCGGGGTGGGACGGCTGGCGCTGCCACCTGTACCGGCTGGCCGTCCACCCGGGGGCCCGGCGGCAGGGCATCGGCACCGCGCTGCTCGACGCCGCGCACGCCCGGTTCGAGCAGGCCGGTGGCCGGCGGGCCGACGCGATGGTGCTGGAGCACAACGCGCTGGGCCGGGCCGCCTGGGAGGCGGCCGGCTACGGGCGCGAGGAGCAGTGGCGTCGCTGGACGAAGCCCCTTGGCCTGGAAGGGGATTGAGGGACCGTCAGGTGGCGGGCTCGGGGTGGATCGGGCGGATCATCGCGGTCAGTTCCGGTGAAAGCGGCGTCCCGGCCTGGGAGTTGTAGCCCCGGTAGCCCCAACCCTCGTACAGTCGCAGTACCTTGCCCTCGCCCGCCAGCGGGTTGACCATCAGGGCGACGCGCTGCTCCGGACGGTCGGCGAGCAGCGCGTCGTGGATCCGGCGGGCCGCCCCCGTCCCCCGCCACGGGGGCCGGACGCCGATCTCCCGCAGGGCCAGCACGGGAGTCGCGGTGAAGCCCGCGGGGAGCGGTTCGGCCAGGCGCTGCCAGTAGCCGTCCCCGGGGCCGACGGTGTTGCCGTAGGCGTAGCCGACCGCCGTGCCGATGCCGCTCGTGCCGCCGGTGCCTCGTCCGGGGGCGTCCGGTCCGGTGGCGAGGGCGAGGACGAGGGTGAAGCCCGGGGTGGCCGCGTGCTGTTCGAGGCGTTCGGTGAAGGCTTCGAGCCGGTAGTTCGGCCGGTCGAGCAGCGGGGCCCGGACGTCCGCGTACGCCGCCAGCAGGGCCTGTCGGACGTCTGCCGTCAGGGTGGTGAACCGGTGCGGTTCGACGGTCACGGGGGTCCTCCGGGGTCGTGGGCGTGTTCGCATCCCCGTGCCCGGACCTGGGGGAGGCGCGGGCACGGGGATGCGGGTGCTACCGGGAGTCTTCCCCAGGGGCGGGGTCAGGCGGCCTTGAGGGTGCCGCCGTCGATGACGTGGTCCGCGCCGTGGATGTTGGCGGCCCGGTCGGAGAGCAGGAAGACCACCAGGTCGGCGACCTCCTCGGGGCCGGTCAGGCGGCCGGAGGCGGTGCCGGCCTGGGCGGGGAGGTTCGCCAGCAGGGCCTCGTGCGGGACGCCCAGGGAGTCGGCGAGGCGGCCGCCGTAGCCGGCCGGGTCGGTCCACAGGGCGGTGGCGGTCGGGCCGGGGGAGACGGTGTTGACCCGGACGCCGCGCGGGGCGAGCTCCTCGCTGAGGCGCTTGCCGAACTGGTTGAGCGCGGCCTTGGCCTCCGCGTAGCCGACCGGGGAGCCGCTGGGGAT
Organism: Kitasatospora sp. NRRL B-11411; assembly: GCF_000721345.1. NCBI lineage: Bacteria > Bacillati > Actinomycetota > Actinomycetes > Kitasatosporales > Streptomycetaceae > Kitasatospora > Kitasatospora sp. NRRL B-11411. Next base: position 19,379 of record NZ_JOGH01000060.1, read on the forward strand.
GCGGCCGTTGATCGAGGAGACGTTGACGATTGCCCCGCCCCGCTCCAGCAGGCTCGGCAGCGCGGCCCGGGTGGTGCGGACGGCGCTGAACAGGTTGAGGTCCAGCATCGCCTGCCACTGCTCGTCGGGGACGTCCAGCACGCTGCCCAGCACCAGCTGGTCGGCGTCGCCCGCGCCGACGTTGTTGACCAGCAGGTCGATCCCGCCGACCGCGTCGACCGCCTGCCGGACGGCCCCGGCCGCGCCCTGCGCGGTGCCCAGGTCGGCGAGGACGACGGCCGCCGCGACCTCGGCCAGTTCCGGGGTGGCGGTACGGGTGGCGCCCACCACCCGCACGCCCTCGGCGGCGAGGGCGCGGGCGACGGCCAGGCCGATGCCCCGTCCGGCGCCGGTGACCAGGGCGGTGCGGCCGTCGAGTCCGAGCTTCATGGCGATCCTCATTTCGGAACGTGGAACGTGGAACGTGGATGGAGGGAGATTCTTGAACTTGAGGTCAAATATCGGGGCGTGCGGTACCCGCGCAGCGGCTGCCGCGCGGGCGGGTCGGGCTGGTCAGGCGGGTGGGGCTGGTCGAGCAGGCGGAAGGGTCGTCAGAGTGCGGCGACGGCGGTGTCGATGGCGGCGTGCAGGGTCTCCCGGTCGAAGGTCCGGGCGGCGACCCGCAGGCCGGCGATGGTCACCATCAGGAAGCGGGCCTGCTCGGCGGCGTCCACCGAGGCGGGGACGTCGCCGGCCAGTTTGCCGCGTTCGATCCGGGCGGCCAGCAGGTCGGCGCTGCGCTCGGTGGAGCGGCGCACCGCGAGCGTGGCCTCGGCGTCCCGGCCGCCGAGTTCCAGGGCGGTGTTGACGGCCAGGCAGCCGCGCCGGACCGGGGTGTCGAAGTCCGCGTCCACCAGCATCCGCAGGTAGGCGCGCACGCGCTCCTTCGCGGTGCCGGGGCCGGACAGGAACTCCTCGGTGAGCTCGGCGCCGGCCCGGTCGTAGTGGTTCAGGGCCCGCCCGAACAGCTCCCGCTTGGAGCCGAACGCGTGGTACAGGCTGCCCTTGCCGATCCCGGCCGCCTCCGCCAGCTCGGCCGGGGACGACCCGGCGTAGCCCTTGGTCCAGAACACCTCCATCGCCTGCGCGACGGCGGCCTCCTCGTCGAACTGCTTCGGCCTTCCCATGCGTCTGACGGTACGCCATATTTGACCCAGGGGTCAATAACCTTCCGGTCGCCACCCCCGGCAGCTTGCGGAGAAGGGTCGTCGGCCCCGATGGCGGACGGCAGGTGGCTCCGGAGGGCGCCGGCCGGCCCTGCTCACGGGGGCGGGCCGCTGCCCGACCGCCGGCAAGGCTGCGCGGCCGCGGTTACCGGTCGGGACGGGCAAGGTCGGCTCGCCCGCTGGTCTGCTCTGTGGCCGGGGTGCGGCGAAACGGCGCGGGGCGGGGCGGGGGCGAGCCTTGGCTACCGTCCGGCCGTGCCGGTGGGGTCTCCGGAGGGGCGGGTGGCGGTCCAGGCCGCCTCGATCATCTGGAAGATCTCGCCGACCGCGGCCTGCGGATCGGCCGCCTCGCGGGCCAGCGAATAGGCGTCGATCACGAACCTCGCGATCGCCCGGCAGGCCGTCGGGGTCGCTGACAGGTCGGGATCGGCGGCGATGGCCGTTGCCAGCGACTCCGCGTGGCGCAGCCGCATGGACTCCTCGTACTCCCGCAGGGCGGGTGATGCGTCGATCATGCGCCAGATCGGGGCGGCGCCGTCCGCCGTGCAGTGTCGCACCAAAGCCCGGATCTCGCGGCGCAGTGCGGGGACGAGCGGTTCGTGCGGCGCCCGGTCGGTGACCGCCCGGGTGAGGCGCTGCTCGAAGTCCTCGTCCTGTTCGAAGACCAGGGCCTCTTTCGAGGCGAAGTGGGAGAAGAGGGTGGTGACGGCCACGTCGGCCTCGGCGGCCACGTCGCGGATGCCCACCGCGTCGTAACCGCGCTCCAGGAAGAGCCGCAGGGCGGTGTCGGCGATCTTCTGGCGGGTCGCGGCCTTCTTGCGCTCGCGGCGTCCGGTCGGCACGGTCATGCCCTCACGCTATCAGGTGCAAATCCATAACGGATTCAAAACCCTAACGGTTAGTGTTATGTTCGGTGCATGAAGAAGGTGAGCTTCGCCGAGTTCGGCGGTCCGGACGTTCTGCAACTCATGGATGCCGAGGATCCCCACGCGGGCCCCGGCCGGATACGCATCGCCGTACGGGCGGCAGGCGTGAACCCCGTCGACTGGAGGCTCCGTGAGGGCCAGGTCCTGGGGGCCCATCCGATCGAGCTGCCCGCCGGGGTCGGGCTGGACGCCGCCGGGGTGGTGGACGAGGTCGGTGAGGGCGTCGAAGGGGTCGAGGTCGGTGACCGCGTGTTCGGCGAAGGCGCGAGCACGTACGCCGAGTTCGCCGTGCTGTCGGCCTGGGCCCGTATGCCCGAGGGCCTGACGTTCGAAGAGGCGGCCGGCTACCCCTCCGTGGTGGAGACCGCGCTGCGCGTCATCCGCGAGGTCGGTGTGCGGCCCGGGCAGACGCTGCTGGTCAGCGGCGCGTCCGGGGGAGTCGGATCGGCGGTGCTGCAGATCGCCCGCGACCGCGGCATCGCGACGATCGGGACCGCCGGGGCGGCGAACCAGGACTATCTGCGCAGCCTGGGCGCCCTCGCCACGACCTACGGCGAGGGCTGGGTCGAGCGGGTGCGGCAGCTCGGCCGTGTCGACGCAGCCCTCGACCTGGCCGGCTCGGGCGTGATCCGCGAGCTCGTCGAACTGACCGGGGACCCGCAGAAGGTGGTCTCCATCGCCGATCTCGGTGCGCCGGAGCTCGGCGTCCGATTCTCCGGCGTGGCCGGGAGCGTGCCGGACGCGCTCGCCGAAGCCGCCGGCCTCATCTCGCGGGGAAAGCTCCGCATCCCGGTCGAGAAGTCGTACACGCTCGCCGAGGCCGCGGCGGCGCACATCGACAGCCAGGCCGGTCACGCCCGCGGACGGCGGGTCCTGGTCATCTGAGTCATCTGAGTCATCTGAAAACCGGCTGCGCGTCGTCCTCGGACGGAGACCGAGGACGACGCGCAGCCGGGATCCCGCTACCTGATCGCAAGACCGCGGGCCGAGCCGCGGCGGGGCCGACAACCGACGCGACCGCGTACCGCGCCGGACCCCGCCCGCCCGGTGGACCTCCGGTGCCCACCGCGGGGGCGGTGGACCGACGGGCAACTCCCCAAGAGCAACGGTGGTTTCGCGGGCCGACCGGCCGACCGGCCTGGCCGCGCGGCCTCGCACGTGCCCCGTGACCCGGGTGCACCGCGGTGACCACGACCTGCCGGCCCCCACGGCAACGCGCATCGAGCGTCAGCGGCAGGTCTACTCGAAGGCCGCCGCCGCCTCCCGCAGCGCCCGCACCACCGTCTCCGGGTCGTACGGCGCGGCCGGGCCCGGCAGGTAGGTGACCGAGCGCAGGGCGCCGGTGTAGCGGAACGAGCGGTGGCGCTCCCACAGCGGCCAGGACACCGGCGACTTGCGGTCCACGCCGACGCTGATGCCCTGGAACGGCGCCATCCCGATCAGCTGGTGCACCGGGCCGAGCGCGCCCGCCACCGCCCCGTCCACCCGCACCTCGAACGTCCACTTCAGGTCGGCCACCGCCGTCGCCTCCAGCGCCACCAGGTGCGCCCCGGCGGGGAGTTCACCCGCGTCGGCCTCGAACAGCTCGCCGTACTGGTTGTAGGCCAGCCGCAGCCGCCCGTCCTCCACGTACAGGCTGTAGCCGCCGCCCTGGTCGCCGTGCGAGAGCAGCACGCCCTGGTCGGCGGCGCCGTGGTGGTCGAGCGCCACCTCCGCCGTGAACGAGCGGAACGCGACCAGCCGGGAGGAGCGGTAGCGCTCCAGCTCCGGGGTGCCGGCCAGCAGGGTGACCGGGCGGCGCAGCGCCTCCTCCTGCGGGTTGCGCAGCACGAAGCCGCCGGAGGCGTCGGCCAGCGGGAAGACCCCGTTGCGCCAGGCCGCGTCCTCCCATGCCTGCGCCAACTCCTTGACCAGCTCCGGGTGTTCGGTGGAGCGGTCGTGGATCTCGGTCGGGTCGGTGCGCAGGTCGTACAGCGCCCACTCGCCGTCGTCGTAGGGCGCGCCCGGCCGGTGCAGCGTCACCAGCTTCCAGCCGTCCCGGTAGTACGAGCGGTTGCCGGTCATCTCGCAGTACTGCTCCGGGTGGGTGGACGGCGCGTCGGCCTCCCGCAGCACGGACGCGAACGACACCCCGTCCAGCTCCTGCACCGGCACCCCGCCGCGCTCCGACGGCCGCTGCACGCCCGCGAGTTCGAGCAGCGTCGGCAGCAGGTCGGTGACGTACTGGTACTGGCCGCGCACCCCGGCGTCGCCCGCCGCCCGCGGCAGGCCGGCCGGCCAGGACAGCACGAACGGCACCCGCACGCCGCCCGCGTACGTCTGGCCCTTGTACAGCCGGAACGGCGTGTTCGAGGCCATGCCCCAGCCGCGCGGGTAGTGCACCAGCGACTGCGGGCCGCCGATCAGGTCGATCTCCCGCTGCACGTCCGGGTTCCAGTCGGCGGGCAGGTTCGGGTGGTGGACGAAGCGGCTGAAGTAGCTGCGGGTGCCCTCCGCGCCGCCCTCGCCGGTGCCGCCGTTGTCGGAGGTGAACACCACGATGGTGTTGTCCAGTTCGCCGAGCTGATCGAGGACGTCGGTCAGCCGGCCCAGGTTCTGGTCCACGTTGTCCACCATGGCGGCGTACACCTCCATGTAGCGGGCGTACAACTTCCGCTGCACCGCGTCGAGTTCGTCCCACGCCCCGACCTCGTGCCCGGCCTCGCCGTTGCGCTCCGGCAGCTCGGTGCCGGGCGGGAAGTGCCCGGCCGCCAGCTGCCGGGCGAAGCGCCGCGCCCGCAGCTCGTCCCAGCCGCCGTCGTAGCGGCCCCGGTGGCGCTCCAGGTCCTCCGGCTTGGCCTGCAGCGGGCCGTGCACCGCGTTGTGCGCCAGGTAGAGGAAGAACGGCTTGTCCGCGTCGTGCGCCCGCAGCGACTTGACCATGCCGATCGCCCGGTCGGTGATGTCGTCGGTGTAGTAGTAGCCGTCCGGGAACTCGTCGATGTCCAACGGCGAGTTGTCGCGCACCAGTTGGTGCGGGTGGAACAGGCTGGTCAGCCCCTCCAGCACCCCGTAGTACTGGTCGAAGCCCTTCTGCAGCGGCCAGTTGGCCCGGTCGTCGGCCGCCGAGGAGGCCGAGTCCCGGGTCAGGTGCCACTTGCCGACCGCGTACGTCGCGTACCCGGCGTCGTGCAGGGTCTGCGCCAGGGTCGGGATGTCGCCCGCGATCTCCATCCCGTACCCGGGGAAGCCCGGGTCGGCGTTGGCCACGAACGAGTACCCCACCCGGTGCGGGTTCAGGCCGGTCAGCAGCGCCGCCCGGGCCGGTGAGCACAGCGGCATGGTGTGGTAGTTGGCGAGCTTCACGCCCCGCTCGGCCAGACCGTCCAGGGTCGGCGTCGGCACCTCCGAGCCGAACGGCCCGATGTCGCTGTAGCCCAGGTCGTCCACCAGCACCACCACCACGTTCGGCGCCCCCTCGCGCGGACGCACCCGCCGCGGCCAGGACGGCACCGACTCCCCGAACGTCCGCCCCACCCGCCCCGGGAACCCCGCGTACGGGTCGCGGCGCCGGCCGGCGCCCTCGGTCGTCTCGCTCATATCAGGCTCCCGGAAGTAGGGGTGGGAAGGGACGGGACGGCCGCCAACAGCTCGGCCGTGTAAGGGTGTTCGGGGGCGGTGACGACCCGGTCGGCCGGGCCGCTCTCCACGATCCGGCCCCGGTGCAGCACCGCGATCCGGTGGCTGACCTGCCGCACCACCGCCAGGTCGTGCGCGATGAACAGCACCGCCAGGCCCAACTCCCGTTGCAGGCGCGCCAGCAGCTCGATCACCTGGGCCTGGATCGACACGTCCAGCGCCGACACCGGCTCGTCGCACACCAGCACGCTCGGCTCCGGCGCCAGCGCCCGGGCGATGCCGATCCGCTGCCGCTGGCCGCCGGAGAACTCGCGCGGCGAACGGGCCGCCGCCGACGCCTCCAGGCCCACCTGCTCCAGCAGTTCGGCCACCCGGGCCTGCCGCTGCGCCCGGTCGCCGAGCCGGTGCGCGATCAGCGGCTCGGCGATGATCCGGCCCACCGTCAGCCGCGGGTTCAGCGAGGCGTACGGGTCCTGGAAGACCAGCTGCACCTCCCGCCGGGCCCGCCGCCCGTCCAGCGGCTGCCCGGCGAAGGTCACCGTGCCCGCGTCCGGCGGGTGCGCGCCCACCAGCGCCCGGGCCAGCGTCGACTTGCCCGAACCGGACTCGCCGACCAGGCCCAGCGTCTCGCCCGGGTGCAGGTCGAGGTCGACCGACTCCAGCGCCGGGCTGCGCCGCCGCCGCGGGCCGTACGCCTTCGCCAACCCGCGCACCACCAGCAGCGGTTCGGCCCCCGGGGTGCTGTTCGCGGCCGCCCGGGACGGGGCGTCCAGGCGCGGCACCGCCGCCAGCAGGGACTTGGTGTAAGGATGCCGAGGATCCGTCAGGAGCCGTGCGGTGGGCCCCTGTTCGACCACCTCGCCGTCGCGCATCACCAGCAGCCGCGCGCAGGTCTCGGCGATCACGCCGAGGTCGTGGCTGATCACCACCAGCGCGGTGCCGCGCTCCCGGTTGATCCGGGCCAGCAGGCGCAGGATCTGCCGCTGCACGGTCGGGTCCAGCGCGGTGGTCGGCTCGTCCGCGACCAGCACCTGGGCGTCGTGGGCCAGCGCCAGGGCGATCATGATGCGCTGGCGCTGGCCGCCGGAGAACCGGTGCGGGAAGTCGCCCAGCCGGTCGGCCGCCTTCGGTACCCCCACCAGCTCCAGCAACTCCACCGCCCGGGCCGCCCGTTCGGCCTTCGGCCGGCGCCCGCCGTGCGCCCGCAGCGCCTCGTCCAGCTGGCGGCCCACCGACAGCACCGGGTTCAGCGAGGACATCGGGTCCTGGAAGACCATGGCGATCCGCTTGCCGCGCACCGCCCGCAGCGCCTCCTCGGGCAGCGCCGCCAGGTCCTGCCCGTCCAACTCCACCGCCCCGCCGGTGATCCGGCCCCCGGCGGGCAGCATCCGCAGCAGCGCCAGCGCGGTCGTCGACTTGCCCGACCCGGACTCGCCGACGATGCCCAGGCTCTCCCCGGCGCCCAGCGCGAAGTCCACCCCGCGCACCGCCGCCCGCTCCCCGAAGGCCACGTGCAGGCCGCGCACCCGCAGCAACTCGGCCGTGGGAGAGGGGGGTTGGTCCACCTGTGGAGGACGGTCGATCAGTTCGGTCATCGTGCTGCCCTCCGGTTCGGGACTCTGCTCGGGCGGGGTTCGCGCGCTCACGAGCGCGCCCCCCGGTTCAGCGCCTCGGCCAGCAGGGTGAACCCGAGGACGAGGGCGGTGGTGACGGCCAGCGGGGCGGCGGCCAGCACCGGGTTGGTGTCCAGGTAGGCGACCGAGCCGCTGATCAGGCTGCCCAGGGTGGGCTCCGGCGGACGGACGCCCAGGCCGAGGAAGCTCAGCGCGCCCTCGATGAAGACGCCCACCGACAGCGCGACCGCGCCCTGCACGATCAGCGGGTCCACCGCGTTCGGCAGCACGTGCCGCAGCAGCACCCGGGCCCGGCCCGCGCCGCCGACCCGGGCGGCCAGCGCGTACTCGCGCTCCCGCTGCACCAGCACCCCGGCCCGCAACTGCCGCCCGAAGTACGGCACTTCGGCCAGCGCGATGATGATCACCACCGGCCAGCGGCCCGGCCCGAGGATCGCCGTCACCGCCAGGCCGAGGATCAGCCCGGGGAAGGACAGCACCAGGTCGAACAGCCGCTGCACCACCAGGTCGGCGGCCCGCGAGGTGGCCGCCAGCAGGGCCAGCGCCGCACCGGCCAGCGCGCCCGCCGGCACGGCCGTCAGGATGATCGACAGGTCGGTCAGGATGCCGTGCAGGACCCGGCTCAACAGGTCCCGCCCGATGTCGTCGGTGCCCAGCGGGTGCGCCCCGCTCGGCGCGGCCAGCGCCTGCGGGCCCTGCGCGTCCGGGTCGGCGCCGCCCAGCCAGGGCGCCAGCAGCCCGGCCAGCGCCACCGTCCCGACCAGCACCAGGCCGGTGACGCCCCGCCAGGAGCGCAGCCCGGCGACGTAGCGGTTGCGCGAACGGGCAACCAGGGGAAGGGAGATCGTGGTCATCGTCGCATCACTCCCACCGCACGCGCGGGTCGAGCCAGGAGTACAGCAGGTCGGTGAGCAGTTGCACGGCCACGTACCCGGCGACCACCAGCAGCAGCAGGTCCTGCACCACCGGGTAGTCGCGGCGCGACACGCCCTGCTCGATCAGCTGGCCGAGGCCCGGCCAGGCGAAGATCCGCTCCACCACCACCGCGCCCGCGACCAGTTGCCCGATCTGCAGGCCCAGCACGGTGACCGCGGAGGGCAGCGCGTTCGGCAGCGCGTGCCGCCACAGGATCCGGCGGCGCGGCACGCCCAGCGCCGTCGCGGTGCGCACGTAGTCCTCGCCGAGCGCCCGCTCCAGCCCGTCCTGCAGGTAGCGGGCCAGGATCGCCGCGCTCGGCAGCGCCAGGCACAGCGCGGGCAGCGCCAGGTACTGCACCGCCAGGTCCGGCGCGTCGAACAGCGAGGCGTGCCCGCCGGCCGGCAGCAGGCCCAGGCCCACCGCGAACACCAGCACCAGCACCACGCCGGTCACGAACGGCGGCACCGCCAGCGCCCCCGTGGTCAGCGCCCGCAGCGCCCCCGCCACGGCCCTGCGCCGCGCCGACACCGCGTACAGCGCCGTCGGCACCGCCAGCAGCACCACCAACAGCAGTGCGGCCACCGTGAGTTGGAGCGTCGCGGCCAGGCCGTCCGCGATCAGCGCGGAGACCTGCCCGCCGATCGCGTAGCTCGGCCCGAGGTCGCCCGTCAGCACCTGCCCCAGCCAGTGCAGGTACTGCGAGAGCAGCGGCGCGTCCAGCCCCAGCCGCTCCCGGATCGCCGCGACCGTGGCGGGCGAGGCGTCCGGCCCCGCCAGCGTGGTCGCCGGGTCGCCCGGGATCAGCCGCAGCATCAGGAACACCGTGAACGAGGCGGCCACCAGCACCGCCAGCGCGCTCGGCAGCCGTTTGAACAGGAAGGTCCGCACGGCTCAGCCCGCCAGGTACGCGTCGTCGAGGTTCAGGTACGAGTACTTGTTCAGCGTCACACCGTGCACCTGCGCGCCCGCGACCTCCACCAGCCCGGCGATCGCCAGGTCGATGATGAACTGCTCGTCCAGCAGGATGTCCGTCACCTGCTGGTACAGCGCCTTCGCCTCCGGACTGTCCGCGTCCGAGCGGTTCCACGCCTTCTGCACCGCCTCGGTGTACGCCGGGGAGGAGAACTTCGAGGTGTTCTTCGCCTCGTTGAACGGGTACGCGCTGACCGCCAGCGTCGCCGGGTGCGCCTGCGAGAAGCTGTGGCTGAGCGTCCACAGCGCGGGCATGGACTGCGATATCAGCTGCTTCTGCATGGTCGGCGAGTCCACCGGCTGCAACTGCACCTCGATGCCGACCTGCTTCAGGTCGTACTGCAGGATCTGCGCGACCGCCGTCGACCCGGCGTCCGACTGGTGCGCCAGCGGCAGCGACAGCGAGGTCACGCCCGCCTCCTTCAGCAGTGCCTTCGCCTTCTCGGGGTCGTGGTGGTAGCGGGTGGCGTCCTGCTCCCGGTAGGCCGGCGAGGACTTCGGCCACGGCACCGAGGACACCGTCGCGTACCCGCCCAGCGCCTGCTGCACCAGCCGGTCCCGGTCGATCGCCCAGGCGATCGCCTGCCGCACCCGCTTGTCCTGCACCTCCGGGAAGGACAGGTTCGCGCCGATGTAGAACGCGCCCGCACCCGTGTCGTACTGGGTGATCCGGAACCGCTTGTCGTCCTTCAGCGTGGCCACGTCCTTGCCGCGCACCGCGTACGTCAGGTGGGTCTGGCCGGTCTTCACCGAGGACAGCAGCGTCTCCGCCTGCGGGATCACCTTGATTTCCACCCCGTCCAGGTACGGGCGGCCCGGGTTCCAGTACTTCTCGTTGCGGGCGAAGCTCAGCGAGGAGCCCGGCTTGCGGTCGGTGAAGGTGAACGGGCCGGTGCCGATCAGCTTGGTGCCCGCGACCGCGTCCTCCACGGACTGCGAATCCGGGATGATCATGAACTCGAAGAGGTCGAACAGGTTGGACACCGGGTGCGCCAGCACCAGCGTCAACTCGAAGTCGCCGTTCTTCCGGAAGTCCGCCACGGTCAGCGCCGTCGACCTCAACTGCGCCGAACGCACCGGGTTCTGCAGGTTCTTCACCGCGAACACCACGTCGTCCGCGGTGAACTTCCGCCCGCTGTGGAACGTGACGTCGTCGCGCAGCTTCAGCGTCACGCTCAGGCCGTCCGCCGCCACCTCCCAGCTCTTCGCCAACTCCGGCTGCGGGCGCAGCTGTTCGTCGTACCGGGTCAGCGTGTTGAACACCAGCCGCTGCAACAGCGAGTTGGCGCTCTGCGCGAACAGCAGGGCCGGCGTGAAGTCCACCCCGACCCCCACCGTCAGCACCCCGCCCCGGCGCGGCGACGCCGCCCCGCCCGACGCCGCGTCCGCCCCCGGCGAGGAGTCCGCCGCCGAACGGCATGCCGACAGCGCCAGCAGACCGGCACCCGCCAGGGAGCCGCGCAGCAGCGCCCGGCGCGAGAGCGCGGGAAGGGGGAGCGGGCCACCGGAGCCGGCGGAGAACACGGTCATCGTCAACAGTCCTTCGGGAGAAGCGAGTTCGAGTGGAGAAGCAAGGGGAAGGGTCAGAAGCCGGGGAGCGGACGGGCGTACAGCTCGCCCAGCACCGGCGCGCAGGCCGCCACCGCCAGCGCGTCCGCGCCGAAGCGCTGCGCCACCAGCAGCGAGGCGTCCCGGTGCAGGTGCGAACGGAGCGCGAACTCCTCGCGCACCACGTCCAGGTAGACCGGGTCGGCCACCGCGAAGGTCTCGGTCAGGACCAGCAGGTCCGGGTTGACCACGTCGGCGAGCAGCGCCAGCGCCCCGCCCACCACCGCGGCCCGCTCCCGCACCAGCGCGTCGGCCCGGACGTCGCCGGACCGGACCGCCGCCAGCAGCAACTGCCGGTCCGGGCGGGCGATCACGCCCTGCGCGACCGCCGCCGCGAACAGCGTGTCGTCCGAGGCGGCCACCGACAGGCAGCCGCGGCGGCCGCAGTGACATCGGGCCGTGCTGCCCGGCACCGGCAGGTGCCCGCCGTCGCCGGTCACCGACGGCGGACCCTGGTGCACCGTCCCGGCCACCGAGATGGACGCGTCCACCACGTGGCCCACGAACAACTGCACCATCGAGCGCCGGGCCGCCGGATCGCCGAACAGCACCTCCGCCGCCGCCAGCGCCCGGGCGTGGTTGTCCACCCACACCGGCAGGCCGGTGGCCCGCTCCAGCAGCTCCCGCAGCGGCACCTCCCGCCAGCCCAGCGGCTCGTGCCGGACGGTCACCCCGCGCTCGGCGTCCACCGCCCCGCCGGTCACCGCGCCGAGACCGAGCACCCGGCGGCCGGCCGCCGACCCGGTCGCGGCCGCCGCCAGCAGCCGCGGCACCCGCTCCAGCAGCGCCTTCAGCACCGCCGGGCCGCGCCGACCGCCGTTCGGCAGCTCCTGCCGGAACAGCACCCGGCCGCGCAGGTCCAGCAGCGCGAAGGTGCTGTACGGCAGGCCCACGTGCAGCCCGGCCACCGCCAGCCGCCGCTCGTCGACGTCCAGCGGCAGCTGCGGACGGCCCCGCACCCCCGGCGCGGAGACCGCCAACTCCGGCCGCTCCGCCAGCAGTTCGAGCCGCAGCAGATCCACCACCTGCCGGGACACCGCCGCCGGGCTCAGCCCCGTCAACCGGGACACCCCGCTGCGGGCCACCGGCCCGTGGTCCAGCACCGCCCGCAGCACGGTGGCGGCGTTCGCCTCCCGCCGGTCGTCCCCGGCCCGGGGCGCGGCAGCACTGCGGACGGTGCCGTTCACGCGGTCAACTCCTCTTCTGCCTACGGCGGTTGCTCAGGACTTCGCGCGGGATCCGCTCAGGGCTTCGCGCGGGGCCGTTCAGGGCTGCGCGCGGGGCCGTTCAGGACTTCGCGCCCAGCGCCTCGGCCTCCAGCTCGGCGGCCGGCACCAGCCCGGCCACCCGCGGCGGGTCGGCCGGCTCCAGCAGGCGGCTCGGCCGCCCGTCCACGCCCACCGGCAGGTCGCCGTCCAGGGTGATCCGGCGCACCAGGCGCGGCTCGTCGCCGTAGTCGTTCACCGCGTAGTGCTGGGTGGCCCGGTTGTCCCAGATCGCCACGTCACCGACCTGCCAGTCCCAGCGCACGCTGTTCTCCAGCCGCTCCACGTACCGCTGGAACAGCTCGATCAGGGCCCGGCTGTCCTTGCCCGACACCCCGACGATCTTCTGTGCGAACGACCCCAGCAGCAGGTGCTTCTCGCCCGTCACCGGGTGCACCCGCACCAGCGGGTGCTCGGTCTTGAACGCCGTCGACACGAACACCTGCCGGAACAGCTTCGCCACCTCGGCGTTGTCCGCCAACTCCGGTGCCAGCGCCAGGTTCGCCGCGTAGTCGTAGTCGTTGGTGTGCACCGCCCGCAGGCTCTCCGCGAGCGCCTTCAGCGGCTCCGGCAGGTCCTGGTACGCGGCCGCCGTGTTCGCCCACACCGTGCTGCCGCCCGCCGGCGGCAGCTCCAGCGCCCGCAGGATCGACGCCTTCGGGTACGAGGGCACGAACGTCACGTCGGTGTGCCAGTTGTTCGCCCGCACGCCCTTGGTGGCGTCCAGCTCGAAGATGTACCGCCCGTCCGCACTCGGCACCGTCGGGTGGAACACCGGCTGCCCCAGCAGCCGCGCGAACGCCTCGTGCTCGGCGTCGTCCAGGTGCTGCTGCCCGCGGAAGAACAGCACCTTGTGCTCGTACAGCGCGGCCTCCAGCGCCGCCACCGTCCCGGCCGGCAGGTCGCCGCCCAGCTTGACGTCGTGCACGACCGCGCCGAGCCGGCCCGCCGCCGGGGTCAGCCGCAACTCGGTGGGGGCCAGGGTGGACGTGGAAACGGACATGGTGGAACTCCTTCGGGGAGGTGGGAACGGCGACAGCGGCACGGACGCCGCCACAACAGCCGGACACCGCACGGCGATCGGGCAGCCCACAGGGCGCACCGCCGTGACGGGGGAACGGGGAAAGGGGGAAAGGGGAGCGGGAAGAGCGCGCCGACTACGCGCAGCGGCGCCGACAACAGCCACGACGACGCAGACCCACCGGGGCCGGGCACGACGGACAACAGACGACAACGGCGGTACGCATCGGCCCTCCTTCCGGCTCGCTGCGAGTGGGCTCGGCGCTCATCGTGCTCGGCCCGCACACCCGCTGTCAATCGCCATCTCCCCAGCTGGGAGCGGGTGTTGCGGAGTATTTCGACATGTTGCAACCCGGTGACGACCCCACGACGAACCCCCGTCCGCCCTTGTCGCCGCCCCCCGCCCCAGGCAAAACTTCCCGAGCGGAAACAACCCCGCCACCGCCCTGCCTCCCCCTGCCTCCCGCCCGCCGGAGGCCCGCCGGAAGCCCGCCGGGAACCCGGGGGGAACCCGGGCGGTGGTGCGAGGCCGTCGCGCCGTGCGACCGAAACGGTGAATCTCCCCGCGACTTCGGAGCCCCGGCCGTCCTGGGCGGAGGAGAATCGGACGGAACGGAGGAGACGCGCCATGAGCACAGCAGCCCACGTCCCCCGGGACTACAGCGTCAGCGATCCCGAGCGGGCCCTGAAGTACGCGATCCAGCACATCGCGGGGGACCGCGCCGAGATCATCGAGGGAGTCATCACCCCCGTGTCGCCGTCCTGGGCGCACGAGAACGCCGCCGAAGTGGTGCGCCGGCAGATCACGCCGCGCCTGGAGGAACTCGGCCTGGTCTCCGGCTCGGGCAACCTCGACCTGCCCGGCAGCGAGAACTGGTTCGTCCCCGACCTCGCCGTCGTCCCGGCCGACCTCGCCGCGAAGACCGAGGGCGCCCTGCTGCCGGACCAGACCCTGCTGGTGGTCGAGGTCACCCCGCCGTCCAACGGCGAGACCGACCGCACCACCAAGCGTCGCCGCCACGGCCAGTACGGCGCCCCGCTCTACCTCCTGGTGGACCGTCAGCAGCGCGAGTGCACCGTCTTCTCGGCCCCGGGACGCCTGGGCTACGCGGAGGTCGACGGGCCCCACCCGTTCGGCAGCACCGTCCGGCTCCCCGCTCCCTTCGACCTGGAACTCGACACGGGCCGGTTCTGAGCGGTGGGGCGGTGGGGGCCTGCGGCTACCTGGACTGATTGCAGTGCGCCGGGCTTCAGTCCGGTGGCGAAGCGGTTCTGGGCCCTGTTCTGGCGCCGCTGGTGGGCACGTGGGGGTGGACGTGGTCGCCCTTGCCGGGTCGGCGCGGGGTCGGTGCGGATGCTCCGCGTGATCGCTTCGGGTTGGGTGGGGTGCCGGTCGGCGGTCATTTTGTGGCGGTGCTCGGTCACGAAGGCCGAGCGTGCGGGCGGGTATTGACCGGTCGGGTCGTTGCAGCATCCGGCCGTGGGCCGGGGGATTACGGTGCGGTTGTGCAGCTCAGGTACTCCTTCCGCGTCTATCCGACGGCGGGTCAGCGTGCGGCGTTGGCGAGGGCGTTCGGGTGCGCGCGGGTGGTGTACGACGACGCTTTGCGTGTCCGGGAGGACGCTCGTGCGGTGGGGTTGCCGTTCCCGAGGGTGGGGGATCTGTCGAAGGTGCTGATCACCGGGGCGAAGAAGACCCCGGAGCGGGCGTGGCTGGGCGAGGTGTCGGCGGTGGTGTTGCAGCAGTCCCTGCGGGACCTGGAGGCCGCGTACCGGAACTTCTTCGACGGCCTGAAGGGGAAGCGGCCTCGCATGGGGGTGCCGCGTTTCAAGTCGCGTAAGGACACCCGGCAGGCCGTGCGCTTCACCGCGAATGCCCGGTGGAGGATCACGCCGGGCGGGAAGCTGTCCCTGCCGAAGATCGGCGATCTGACGGTGAAGTGGTCCCGCACCCTGCCCTCGACGCCGTCCACGGTGACGGTGGTCCGGGACAGTGCGGGCCGGTACTTCGCCTCGTTCATCGTGGAGACCGACCCGGCCGCCGACCTGGCCCTCATGCCCGACACCGACACCGTGGTCGGTATCGACCTGGGGCTTGCGCACTTCGCGGTCCTGTCCGACGGCACGAAGATCGACAGCCCGCGTTTCCTGCGCCGCGCCGAGAAGAAGCTGAAGCGCGCCCAGCAGGCCCTGGCCCGCAAGGCCAAGGGGTCGAGGAACCGCGAGAAGGCCAGGTCGAAGGTCGCCCGTGCCCACGCACAAGTGGCCGACGTGCGGCGCGAGTTCCACCACCGGCTCTCCACCCGGCTGATCCGCGACAACCAAGCGATCGCCGTCGAAGACCTGGCGGTCAAGGCACTCGCGCGTACACGCATGGCCAAGTCGGTGCACGACGCGGGCTGGTCGCGGTTCGTGGCCATGCTGGAGTACAAGGCCGCCCGGTACGGGCGGAAGTTCGTCCGGATCGGCCGCTTCGAGCCCACCAGCCAGGTGTGCTCGCACTGTGGCGTCAAGGACGGCCCCAAGCCCCTGCACGTCCGGATGTGGACGTGCGGCGGGTGTGGGGCCGTCCTGGACCGGGACGTCAATGCGGCGGTCAACGTCGCCAAGGCCGCCGGACTGGCGGTGACAGCCTGTGGAGCGCAGGTCAGACGGGCACCCGTGCCCGCACCGCGCAGCGAAGCAGGAACCCACCCGAAGCGATCCACCCAACCGGTGTGGGAGCAGGCGGGAATCCCCGGTCTTTAGGCCGGGGAGGATGTCAATGGCCGAGCAGGTGGGCGAAGTCGTTGCCGAGGCCACCGAGCATCGGGAGGGCGCCGAGGTCGGTGATCGCGCCGACCGGGATGCTGTAGCCCTGGTTGGGGACGGGGGCGGGGGAGTCGTCGGCGAGGGCCGGGGCCGCGGGGGCGAGGAGGGCGGCGGCGAGGGCGAGGGCGGAGAGTGCGGTGCGCATGGGGCGGGGGGCGCCGGGGGGGGGGGGGGGGGGGGGGGGGGGGGGGGGGGGGTCAGCC
>NZ_JOGH01000061.1:0-35543 GCF_000721345.1 Kitasatospora sp. NRRL B-11411
GCGGCGGTTTGGGGGGGGGGGGGGGGGGGCGGCGGGGGGGCGGGGCGGGGCCTGCGGCGTTCGGGTGGCGGCGGTCAGTGGCCGGCGCACTGCAGGCGAATGCGCTGGTACACCTCCACCGGGTCGCCCCAGTAGGCCCAGGGCAGTTCGGTCACCCGGTCGCCGAGTTCGCCGAACAGCAGGTGCGCGGCGGCGGGCTGCCCGGAGAGCGCGAACGCCATGGCGAACTCGTTGTGGGCGACCGGCCAGTCCCGGCCGCGGACGTAGCCGGGGTGCCGGACCGAGCGGTCGGCGGCCTCGTGCAGCTGCGCGCGGACGTGCTCCTGCCCGATGTACGCGGCGTCCTCCTCGACCGGCAGCGACAGCCAGTGCTCGATGTGGGCGCGGGCGACCAGCTGGCCCATCGCGCTGCCCTCGGGGGCGGCGAGCATCGACGCCCGGGCGAAGGCGTGCATCTCCTCGTGCGAGCCCTGCCACTTCTCGCACAGCTGCTGCAGGCGCTGGCGGTGCGAGGGGACGTGGCCGGGGCTGCGGCGCAGCGCGGCCTCGAAGCGGTGGCGGGCGGAGTTCCGGTCGAGTGAGGCGCCGCGGCCGCTGATCTGCAGGAAGTACCAGGGGCCGAGCAGTCCGGGGTCGAGTTCGGCGGCCCGGAACAGGTGCTCCTCGGCGCTCTCCAGCCGTGCGTGGAACAGCTTCCACTGCTCCTCGCTCACGTGCTTGGCCCGGGCGCCGGTGCGGGCCTCCCAGGCCCAGCTGACGTGCCGGGCGCCCTGGGCGAGCTGCAGCAGCGGGTCGTCGGGGGCGGCCCGCAGGGCCTCGGCGAGCAGGGTCTCGGCGCCGGTGGTGTCGGCGACGGCCTCGACCATCAGGGTCAGGTCGTCCTGCCCGGCGGCGGTGTCGAGGACGCCCCGGGCGTCGTCCCAGGAGCCGGCCGCGACGGCGGCGCGCAGCCTGGTCAGGTCGGCGTCGCCGTGGGCCGGGTCGATGACCGGGCGCCGGGCGCCCGTCCCGGCCGACCGGTCCTCGCCGGTGTCGCGGCGGCCGAGCAGCCGTGCGAACAGTCCCATTCCCGGGTCCCCTCCGAAGTGCGATGCGTTCCCGCGGGGGCGCGTGGCACTCCCCGGATCGAGATTCCTATCACGTCCGTGCGACAGGTGTGCGAAGGGTTTTCCCGGTGGCCGACCGGGGCCTGCGGCGGAGCGGCCGCCGCAGCGGTCGCGGGACCTCCGGCCCGTGCCACGGGCTGTCAGTGGACGGTGACCGTGAGCAGTCGGCGGGCTTCGGCCAGGTAGGGTTCGGCCGCCAACTCGTCGAATACGGCGACCGCTTCGCGCAGGCAGTCCCGGGCGGGCGCCGGGCGGCCCTGGCCGAGCAGGGACTTCGCCAGGCCGAGGAGCGCCTCCCCCTCCCCGAAACGGTCGCCGCTGCGGCGCGCGATCTCCCGGGCCCTGGTGTTGCAGGCGGCCGCTTCCTCGAACTGGCCCAGGTCGTGGTGCCGGGAACCGGTGAGGATGTACGCCAGGCCCAGACGGTAGCCGTCGCCGCGCGACTCGCGGATCGCCACCACCTGTTGCATCAGCTCCAGTGCGGCCGCGTTGCGGCCCAGCGCGGACTGGCAGGCCGCCATCGCGTTGAGGGCCGATGCCTCCCGGTCGGTGTTGCCCTGTTCCCGAGCCAGTTCCAGTGCCAGGGAAGCGTGTTCGAGACCGGTCCGGGGGCGGTCGGTACGGCTGTAGAAGATCACGAGGTTGTTGAGCACCGCGGCCTCCCCGTCCCGGTCCCCGAGCGCGCGGCGGGCAGCGAGGGCCTCGGTGAACATCTCCTCGGCTTCGCCGGTCCGGCCCAGCTCGGTGGCGGTCGCACCCAGCCGGTTCCGGAGCCACGCCTGTGCGGCGAGGTCGCCGGTGCGGAGGACCTCGGCCAGCGCGCCGGCCAGCAGGGCCTCGCACGCGGGCCAGTTCTGGTTCACGGCGCGCAGCACCGATGCGGCGGCCGGGATCCGCCAGGCCGCCGCGGGGTGACCGGCGGCCCGCGCGGCGGCCGCCGCCGCGAGGAGGTTCCCGTGCTCGGCCTCCAACCAGGCGACGGCGGCCCCCCGGTCGACGAACTGCGTCACGGGCGGCCCGGGGTGGCGCGGGTCCGGGCCCGGTGTCCCGGGGTGGCGCGGGTCCGGGCCCGGTGTCCCGGGGCCGGACCGGGTGGGGGACGGCATGCCCAGCGAGGGCAGCAGTGCGGTCGCGGCGGCCTCGGCCGTCCCTCCGTACCAGTCCAGCAGTCGGCCCACCGCCCGTTCGCGGTCGCCCGCGGGCAGCCGGTCGGCGGCCGTCTCCGACGCGTAGGCGCGCAGGATGTCGTGGAGTTCGAAACGCCCGGGCGCCAGTTGGAGCAGCAGGTACTCGTCGCAGAGCGCCTCCAGCGTGGCCCGCGCCGTCCCCACCGTGACACCGGCCAAGGCCGCCGCCGCCTCCGCGGTCACATCGGCCCCCGGCTGGATGCCCAGCAGCAGGAACAGCAGCCGGGCGGGCCGGGGCAGCGCCGCCAGGGACAGATCGAACACCGGGCGCAGCGAGCGCCGGCCGACCGTCATCGCGTCCAGACCGCCCCGGTCCAGGTACACCAGCAGGTCGGCGGCGGTCCAGGCCGGCCGGGCCTTCAGCCGGGCCCCGGCGATGGTCAGCGCCAGCGGGAGGTTGCCGCAGGCCCGGGCGACCCGCGCCGAGGCAGCGCGGTCGGCATCGATCCGCTCCCGGCCGGCGACGGCCGCCAGCAACTCGACCGCCTCGGCGTCCTCGAGGACGTCCAGCTGGTGGATCCGGGCGCCGTCCAGGCCCGCCAGGCTGCGCCTGCCGGTCACCAGCACCAGGCAACCGGGGTGGGCCGGGATCAGGTCCCGGACCTGCTCCTCGTCCTCGGCGTTGTCGAGGAGGAGGAGCGCCGCCCGGTCCTTCAGCCGGTCCCGGAACATCGCCGCCCGCTCGTCCGCCCCGGACGGCACCGAAGCGGCCGGCACGCCCAGCTGGCGCAGGAACGACGCCAGTACCTCCGCGGGGTCGGCGGGCTCCCGTTCGGGGTCGAAGCCGTACAGGTTCACGTACAGCTGGACGTCCGCGAAGCGCCCGGCGCGGACCAGGAGGTGGGCGGCATGCACGGCGAGCCGGGTCTTGCCGACTCCGCCCATCCCCTCGATCGAGGAGATCACCACGGTGGCGGCCGGGGAGCCCGGCCGGGGAGCCGCGGCCAGCAGGTCCTGGAGTTCCCGTTCCCGGCCGGTGAACACCGCCAGGTCTGCCGGGAGTTGGTGCAGCACCCCGGTCGGGCCGCCGGACTTCGCCTCCCGATGCACCCGGACGCCGCTCGCCCGCCAGCGTCCGACCTCGTCCTCGCCCGCACCCAGCGCCCGCACCAGCGCCGTGACCAGGTCGAGGTCCAGTCGGCGGCGCCCCGGCTTGAAGACGTCCGCGAGCGTGGACGCCGACACCTCGCGGGCCGGCCGCAGCAACGGCCCGACCCGCCGGGCCAGCGAACGGTACGAGGGCATCCCCGCCCACGCCCGCAGTTCGCCCAACAGACCGACGAACTCGGCCAGATCGGCGGCGCCCGCCGGATCCGGCAGCTCGCCCCGCCGTTCCCCCGTGCCGACCGCCATGGCGCTCCCACCCCCGTGAACCCTCGCCCCGGCCGCTCCCGGCCGCCTCCGGATTCTAGTGCCGCGTCAGGCAACCTTCGCCGTGAAGGAGCGGCGTCCGGTGCGTGCTCTCGGCGTGCCGGCCGGAAGCCCTCGTACTGGATGTACTTGGGTTTTCGGCCGGTGCGGCGAGAGTGCGTGCCGGGCGTCGCGACGGGCGAAGGTTGCCTGACGCGGCACTAGGGGCGGCAGCGGCGCGTCCGGCAGGTTCCGAACCGTCGGTCGGGGGCGGCGTCCGCTGTACGGATTCGTCCGGGAAACGTGACCCCGGCCGGCCCGGACAGCAGTCTGGGTGTGCCGCCGATGTACCGGCGGGGAACCGAACTCTGTTCTCCAGGGGAGGAATTGATGGCTCGTTCGTTGAAGAAGGCCGCGGCGCTGACGGTCGGGACCGGCCTGCTGGCCGTCCTGGGCATGGCGGGAACCGCGCACGCGGGAACGACCGGCACGGTGACCCTCGAAGTGCCCGGCTGCAAGGGCGTGCTCTACCTGAGCGGCGGCGGATCGTCCAACTGGGCCACCGCCACGCTGCAGTCGAACTCCGGCCGCACCTGCTGGCTGACGTTCTGGGAGCGGAACACCTCGACGGGCGGCCAGGTCTCCCAGAGCCTCAGCGTCCAGAACAACTCGTCCGCCTCGACCGGCTCCTACTACCACGACGCCACGCACCAGGTCGCCATCTCGATCTCCAACGGGGTCGACCCCCAGAAGGGCAGCGCCTGGTACAACTAGGCGCCGCCGAACGGTGGTGTGACGTTCCGCCCGTTCCGGTCACTGGCCGGGGCGGGCGGCAGCCGTCGCGGGGGTCAGCCGCGGCCGGAGATCCGGTCGGCGAGGGTGGCGAGCGGGGAGGTGGCGGCGTGTTCGCGGCGGTCGGCGTGGCGGTAGACGGCGTAGAGGGCGTGGACGCCGAGCCAGCGGGCCGGTTCGGGTTCCCAGCGGCGGACGCGGTGGCCGACCCAGGGCAGGGCGGTGAGTGCGGTGTCGGCGCCGCGCCCGAGGTGACGGAGCGTCAGGTCGCGCAGGGTGCGGCCGGCCAGGTTGGTGGTGGCGACGCCGCTGCCGACGTAGCCGCCGGCGAAGCCGAGGCCGGTGGCGGGGTCGAGGTCGACGGTGGCGCACCAGTCGCGGGGGACGCCGAGCACGCCGGACCAGGCGTGGTCGATCCGGGCGTCGGCGGCGGCGGGGAACATCCGGGCCAGGATCTCCCGGAGTTGGGCGACCGTGCCGTCGGGGGTGGCGCCGTCCCGGTCGATCCGGGAGCCGTACCGGTAGGGGTGTCCGCGGCCGCCGAGGGCGATCCGGTCGTCGGCGGTGCGCTGGGCGTACATGTAGGCGTGCGCCTCGTCGCCGAGCACCTCGCGGTCCTGCCAGCCGATCGCCTCCCAGACCTCGGCGGGCAGCGGTTCGGTGGCGATCATCGAGGAGTTCATCGGCAGCCAACTGCGCTTCTGCCCGGCCAGTTCGGCGGTGAAGCCCTCGGTGCAGCGGAGCACCGCGCGGGCCGTCACGGTGCCGTGCGCGGTGACGGCCCGGCCGGGGGCGATCGCGGTGACGGGCGTCGACTCGTACACCCGGACGCCGAGCCGGCGGACGGCGGCGGCCAGGCCGAGGACCAGTTTGGCGGGGTGCACCCGGGCGCCGCAGGGGCTCCAGGTGGCCCCCAGGGTGCCGGGCACGTAGAGGCGTTCGGCGGCTCCGGCGGCGTCCAGCAGGTGCACCTCGTCCGCGCCGAACGCCTGCTCGTGGGCGAACCGGGCCTTCAGGCGGGCGAGTTGGGCGGGGGTGGTGGCGATCTCCAGGACGCCGCCGCGGTGCGCGTCGCAGTCGATGCCCTCGGCCGCGGCGGCCCGCAGGGTCTCCGACACCGTGTCGTTCATGGCGAGTTGGAGCCGGCGGGCAGCGTCCTCGCCGTGCAGCCGGGCGTAGCGGCTGCGGCCGGCGATGCCGTTGTACAGCCAGCCGCCGTTCCGGCCGGAGGCCCCGTAGCCGCAGAACTCGGCTTCCAGCAGGGCGATTTCGAGGTCGGGTGCGGCCTGCTTGAGGTAGTAGGCCGTCCACAGCCCGGTGTAGCCGCCGCCGACCACGCAGACGTCGGCGTCGAGGTCGCCGTCCAGCGGGGCGCCGCGCTCGGGCAGGCCGGTAGCCGCGTACCAGAAGGAGACGCCGCCGTTGACGGTGGTCATGGTGCTGTGCCCTGCTTCCGGGAGGAGTGCGTGGGGGGACGCTAACCGGCCGGTCCGGGCCCGGGCAACGGACACCCTGCCAGGCCGGCCGGCCCGGTCCTGACAGGGTGTCCGGGGGTCACTCGGCGACGTGCACAGCGGTGCCGCCGACGTAGGTGCGCAGGACGCGGGTCTCGGCGATCTCCTCGGCGGGTGCGGCGAACGGGTCGCGGTCCAGCACGACCAGGTCGGCGAGGTTGCCGGGGCGCAGCACGCCGGTGTCGTCGAGGCCGTTGAGGTGGGCGGTGCCGGCGGTGTAGGCGGCGAGGGCGGTGGCCAGGTCGAGGCGCTGTCCGGGCAGGAAGACGGGGGTGTCGGGGGCGGCGCCGGGTTCGCGGCGGTTGACGGCGACGTGCAGGCCGTCGATCGGGACGGGGCTGGAGACCGGCCAGTCGCTGCCCGCGGCGAGGGTGGCGCCGGTGCGCTGCAGGGTGCCGAACGGGTACTGCCAGGCGGCGCGTTCGGGGCCGAGGAAGGGGATGGTGAGCTGGTCCATCTGGGGTTCGTGGGCGGCCCACAGCGGCTGGATGTTGGCGATCGCGCCGAGGGCGGCGAACCGGGCCAGGTCGTCGGGGTGGACGACCTGGAGGTGGGCCAGGTGGTGGCGGTTGCCGCGGCGGCCGTTGGCGGCGATCGCGGCCTCGACCGCGTCCAGCGCCTCGCGGACGGCGCGGTCGCCGAGGGCGTGGAAGTGGACCTGGAAGTCGAGCGCGTCCAGGGCGGTGACGTGCCGCTTCAGCGCCTCCGGGTCGACGAAGCTGAGGCCGCTGTTGCCGGTGGCGCAGCCGCAGCCGTCCAGGTAGGGGGCGGTGAGGGCGGCGGTGAAGTTCTCCGCGATGCCGTCCTGCATGATCTTGACCGAGCCGGCCCGGAACCGGCCGTGGCTGAACTTCGCGCGGCGGGCGACGAGTTCGGGGATCTGTTCGGCGCCGCGTTCGCGGTCCCACCACAGGGCGCCGACCACCCGGGCGGTGAGGGTGCCGTCCTGGGCGGCGGTCAGGTAGGCGTCGGACGGGTCCGGGTTGCCGCCGAACTCGCCGAGCAGGGCGTCCTGCCAGGCGGTGATGCCGAGCGAGTGCAGCATCGCCTGGGCGCGCAGCAGGCCGTCGAGGCGGTCGGCGGTGGTGGGGGCGGGGGCGTGCCGGCCGACCAGACCGACGGCGCCCTCCTGGAGCATGCCGCTGGGGGTGCCGTCGGGTTCGCGTTCGATCCGGCCGTCGGCGGGGTCGGGGGTGTCGCGGGTGAGTCCGGCGGCCTCCAGGGCGCGGGTGTTGGCCCAGGCGCCGTGGTGGTCGCGGTTGGCGAGCAGGACCGGGCGGTCGGGGACGACGGAGTCGAGGAGTTGGCGGGTGGGCAGGCCGCCGTCGAAGCTCTCCAGCGACCAGCCGCCGCCGGTGATCCACTCCCGCTCGGGGTGGGCGGCGGCGTACTCGGCGATCCGGGCCAGGTAGTCGGCGGTGGTGACGGTGCCGGTGAGGTCGCAGGCGGCCATTTCGAGGCCGCCGTAGACGGCGTGCACGTGGGCGTCCTGGAAGCCGGCGACCAGCAACTTGCCGTGCAGGTCGACGACTTCGGTGTCCGGCCCGATCAACTCCCGCACCTCGTCGTGGCCCACGGCGGTGATCCGCTCGCCGGTGACGGCCAGCGCGGTCGCCCGGGTGCGGGCGGCGTCGCCGGTGTGGATCGGCCCGCCGGTGAGGACCAGGTCGGCACGGTTCATGGGTGGTGCTCCGTTCTCGGTGCGTGGTACGGGAGTTGACGGTCCGTCAGTTGTCCGTGGCGGCCACGGGGTTGGTCGGAGTGGGGGTTGGGGTGGGTGACGGGTCGGAGGTCGGGTCGGGGGCCCGGTCGGGGGTGCCGGTGAAGTACGGCGAGCGGCGGACCCAGCGCGACCAGGCGGCGGCGAGCAGGCCGGAGCCGATCATCAGGACCGGCACGGTCAGCTCGAACCAGCCGTTGTCGGCGGCGAGTTCGAAGTGGTCGGTGCCGTCGTAGAACGTCCAGGCCAGGTAGCCGCCGACCAGCAGCAGCACGATCGCGCCCAGCAGCGGCGCGACCACCGCCCGGAGGCCCTCGGCGAGGTCCTCGCGCAGCAGGTGCCGGAAGCGCACCGCGGAGGCGATCGCCACCAGCGCGTAGTAGAGCGCGACGACGATGCCGATGGCGTTGACGGTCGCCGAGATCAGCTCGGTCACGGTCGGGATGACCAGCGACAGGCCGGCCAGCGCCAACGAGATCCCGGTGATCAGCCAGGTACCGGTGGCGGGGGTGCGGTAGCGCGGGTGCAGCCGGGTCCAGACCCGGCCGAGGGTGCCGTCGCGGCCCATCGCGTAGGTGCCGCGGGCGGTGGGGATGACCGCGGCCTGCAGCGAGGCGGCGGCCGAGAAGGTCAGCGCGACCAGGGGCAGCGCGGCCAGCGGCTGGTCGGCGAGCTTCTCCGCGAAGTAGGCCAGCCCGGTGGCCCCGTTGTCGGCCAACTCGCCGATCGGCAGCACCCGTTGGAAGGCCGTACCGGCGAACAGGAACAGCCCGAGCATCAGCAGCAGCGACAGGAACCCGCCCCGGGTGGCGTCCTTCGGGTCGTGCACCTCCTCGCCGACGCTGAACACCGACTCGAAGCCCCAGTAGCAGAACACCGCCAGCACCATGCCCTGGGCGAGCGCCGCCGCCGACGGGATCTCGAACGGGTCGTACCAGGACAGGCTGAACGGCTGGTCGCCCGCGAACAGGCCGTAGCCGCAGAACGCGAGCAGCACCGCGTACTCGAAGACCAGCAGGTACTTCTGCAGCCTGGCCGCCAGGTCCAGGCCGCGCACCGCCACCACCGTCGCGGTGAGCAGCACCAGCATGCCGATCAGCGTGCACTGCAGGCTGGAGTCCGGGTCCAGCGCCACCCCGGGCAGCGAGCGCAGCCCGGCCTTCCCGGCCAGCTGGATGATCGCCGAGCCGGTGACGGTGGTGGTGTACGCCATGAAGACCACGGTGGTGACGATGTTGACCCAGCCGGTCAGGAAGCCCAGCCACGGGTGCAGCGCCTTGCCGACCCAGCGGTAGGAGCTGCCCGCGTCCGGTTCGACCCGGTTGAGCCGCCCGTAGCCCGCGGCGATGCCGAGCACCGGGAGGAACGCCAGCAGCATGATGGCCGGCAGGTGCAGGCCGACCACGCCCGCCATCAGGCCCAGTCCGATGCCGATCGAGGTGGTGGCGGCCGTGCTGGACGCGGCGATCACCACCACCGCGCCGACACCGACCGACCTGCGCATCGCGTCCGGGCCGTTGCTGTTGCTGCCCTTGCTGCCGTTGCCGGGGTTGCCGCCGTCGGGGACGGGGCCCCGGTCCTTGACCGTCGTTGCCAAAGGATCACCACCGAGGGAGTCGTGGGGGACGGGGAGCGGGCGTCCGCAGCGGGGCGGACGTCCGAAACGGGGGGGTGCGCCGGATGGGGGGCGCGGGGGGATCGCGGCGGGGAAGCGCCGGTAGGGACGCCATGAAACCGGGGGCCGCCGCAACACGTCAATGCTGTTGTCGTAAGGGCGGGTGCCCTAGGATCCCGGCCCATGACCGACCGAGTCGTCCCCGAGGCCGAACGCCGCCGCCGGCGCCCCACCAAGCACGGCACCGTGCTCTCCGAGCAGGTCATCGTCGACACCGCGCTGCGCCTGGTCGGGGAGCACGGCGCCCAGGCGTTCACCGTCCGCCGCCTGGGCCTCGCGCTCGGCGCCGACCCCAGTGCGATCTACCGCTACTTCCACAGCGCCGACGACCTGCTGCTGGCCGTGGCCGACGAGCTCATCGGCCTCGGCCTGCACGGCTGGCGGCCCACCGGCGACTGGCGCGCCGACCTGCGCGAGGTCGGCCTGCGCATCCACGCCCACTCGCTCGCCCACCCGCAGGCCGCCGTCCTCGCCGCCTACCGCACCACCGGCCGGGCCAACGAGATCCGCGCCATCGAGACCATGCTCGGCATCCTGCGCGAGGCGGGCTTCCCCGACCCCGACGCGGTCGGCCTCTACCACGCCTTCATCGACCAGGCCCTGGGCTTCGCCGTCCTCGACTCCGCCGCGCTCGCCCTGCCCGCCACCGCCCAGCACGCCGACCACGGCGTCTGGGACACCGCCTACCGCGACCTCTCCCCCGCCACCCACCCGCACATCGCCGCCACCGCCGACCTGCTGGCCGCCGACATGCGCCGCAGCGCCTACCCGCTCGCCCTCGACCTCCTGCTCGACGCCCTCGCGGCCCGGCTGCCGTCCTGACCCCGGCCGGCTGCCGTCCCGACCCTGGCCGGCTGCCGTCCTGACCCTGGCCGACTGCCGTCCCGACCCTGGCCGACCCGCTTCGGTTCGGGGGCGGCCTCGGCCGGAATGTCGCACCTGGGCGGTATGTTCGGCCGGACGGCGCCACCGGGCGGTGGTGCCGCGGCCGCGTTCCGACCCTTCCGTTCCCGCAGGAGATCCGCATGCGCATCCACCTCACCTCGGTCTTCGTCGAGGACCAGGCCGCGGCACTGGCCTTCTACACCGAGGTGCTGGGCTTCGTGAAGAAGCACGACGTGCCGCTCGGCGGGGGTGCCCGGTGGCTGACGGTGGTCTCCCCCGAGCAGCCGGACGGCACCGAGCTGCTGCTGGAGCCCTCGGGCCACCGGGCGGTGCCGCCGTACAAGGCGGCGCTGCGGGAGGACGGGATTCCGGCGGCCTCGTTCGCGGTGGACGACGTGGCCGCCGAGTACGAGCGGCTGCGCGGCCTGGGCGTGGTGTTCACCCAGGAGCCCTTGGCGACGGGGCCGGTGACGACGGCGGTCTTCGCCGACACCTGCGGGAACCTGATCCAGCTCGTGCACGCCCCGTAGGGGCAGACGGGGACGGTGGTCGGGGCGGGGCGGCTGGCGGGGCGGCCGTCCGGGGAGTTCTCCGCTACCCTCCCCTCCATGATCATCGAGGGGGTGCGCCCGGGCGGCGCGAGTTGGTGGGGGATCTTCGCGGAGCGGGCGGTGGCCCGCGGGCCGCTGGTGCTGCTGGTGGTGGCGGTCGGGGCGGTGCTGCAACTCGCCGCCGGGGTGGTGGTGGCGGGCCTGGTCCCGGCGTTCTGGCTGCTGCGGCTGCTGTCCGTCGCGGTTGCGACGCTGCTGGTGTCGTTCGAGTACGGGGTGGCGCTGCGGCTGCTGGCCTTCCGGCCGGGCCTGGGGTCCGCGCTGCGGGTGCCGCCGCGGCAGCTCGGGCTGATGGCGGGCTGGTCGGTGCTGCTCTCGGTGCCGACCCTGGTCGACCTGTGCGCGGCCTTCCGCCCCGACCTGTACTTCGACCTGCTCCGCGGGCCGTTGCGCTGGCCGCTGCTGGCCCTGGGGGCGTTCGGAGGCGCGTTGGCGGCGGCGCTGCCGGCCGCGGTCTTCGTGGCGGGCGGCGGGCTGCAGGCCGCCTGGCGGCTGCTGTCCAGCGGTTGGGCGACGGCGCTGCGGCTGTGCGCGATCGCGCTGTTCGGGTGCGTGGCCGGGCTGCTGGTGCAGCAGTGGTCCGTCGAGGCGCTGTGGCGGAGCCGGTCGCTGGTGGCCATGTTCGCGGTGGACGCGCTGGCGGCGCCGGTGCACCTGCTGGTCCTGCTGCTGCTGTTCGCCACCTACCGCCGCTCCCCCGCCGCCGTCGGACCGGACGGGTCGGACGGGTCGAATGGCGGGCCGGGCGGGTCGGACGGTGGGCCGGAGGACGGATCGGCGGACGGATCTGCGGGCGGGACGGCCGGCGCGGGGTCGGCGTACCCGCCGGTGGACGCGGCGTTCGGGCGGTGAGGGCGGTCGGGTAGCGTCGGGGCGTGGTCGACGACGGTGCGTGGCGGGGTCCGGTGTGGTGGGCGGTGGTCCGGGAGCGGGCGGCCGCCTGCTGGTGGCAACTGCTGCTGGTGGACCTGGTGTTCGCGGTCGCCGGGAACGTGCTGGCCTCCGTGGTCGGCCGGTCCGGAGCCGCGCCCGAGGCCGCGGCGGTGCTGCTGTTCGCGGCCGGGGCGGCGCTGTCGGCCTGGCGCTGGTCCGCCCAACTGCGCCTGCTGACCGGGCAGTCGGACCTGCCCGCGGCGTTCCGCGCCGAACGGGGGCCGGTGCTGCGGCTGGCCCTGCTGGGCGCCGCGGTGGACCTGCCCGGGCTGGCCTGGCTGCTGTCCGTGCTGCTGCCCGGCGGGTACGACCTGCTGGTGCGGCCGGTGCTGCCACTGCTCGACCCGGTCGCGCTGTACCTGCTGGCGGTGGCCGCGCTGCTGCCGATGGCGGTACTGCTGGAGGGCCGCGACCTGCGCCGCTCCTGGCAACTGCTGCACGGCAGTTGGCGCTCCACCGTGCGGATCGGCCTGGTGGTGCTGGCGCACGCCGCACTGAACCGGGCGCTGCCCGGCCCGCTCCCGGGCCTGGTGCTGGAGGCGGCCTCCGCGGTGCTGCTGTTCGGGTGCTACCGGGTCTCCGTGGATGCGGACAATTCCCTTGCCCGGGATACTTCCTGACGGTCAGTCAGGAATTTTCCAGGATGCGTTCGGCGACCAGTCCGGGCCGGTCCATCGGCAGTGAGTGACCGGCGCCCGGAACGACCTCGACCCGGGCGGCCGGCAGGACCCGTCCGATCCGTTCGGCGACGGCCCGGGCGTCGTGCAGGGCGCTGCGGGCGCCGAACAGGAACAGGGCCGACGAGCCGCCGATCCGGCGCAGTTCCCCGTCGGTGAGCACGGGCGGGACGGGCAGGGCCCGCCGGAAGCCCAGGGCCGCCCGGCCCAGTCCCATCAACTCCTCTTCCAGCACGGCGCTGTTGCCGACCGCGCGGGCCAGCCGGGGGCGCAGCGCGCGGGGCGCGGAGGCGGCCAGGCCGCCCGCGATCAGCCAGGCGTAGAAGCGGGGGCCGAAGCCGTTGAAGCCGGCCGGGTCGAGCAGGGTGAGCGCGCCGGACCGGCCGGGGTGGTGCAGCCGGTGCTGGAGGGCGACCCAGCCGCCGTAGGAGCAGCCGACCAGGTGGGCGTCGGCGAGGTCGAGCCCGGCGAGCACCTGCTCCAGCCAGCGGGCGGCGTCCCGGCCGTCGGCGATCGGTGCGCTCTGGGTGCTGGCGCCGGGTTCGCCGACCGGGTCGACGGCGAACACCCGGTGGTGACGGGCGAGCCGGTCGAGCTGGTGGTGCCACATCAGGGCGTTGCCGCCGGAGCCGGGGAGCAGCACGATCAGGCGTCCGGTGGCGGCGTCCGCGTCGGGTCCGGCCTGCAGGACGCGGGTGGTGCCGTAGGCGGTGGGCAGGTCGTGCGGGGTGTGCGGTCCGGGCCACAGGGCGGCCAGGGCGCGGTCGTAGGCGGCCCGGAAGCGGTCGGCGGAGCGGGGGTTCTTGAACGCGCTGATTCGCATGGTACATCTGTATCACGGCATGATACGGGTGTACCAGGGAGGCTCGATGAACACCAAGGCCGAGCACGAGGAGCGCCGCCGGCAGATCGCCGAGGCACTGCTCCGGATCGCCGACACCCAGGGGCTGCAGTCCGCCAGCATGCGCGCCGTCGCCACCGAGGCCGGCGTCTCACTGCGCCTCGTCCAGTACTACTTCCACACCAAGGAGGGTCTGCTGCTGGACGCACTGGCCCGCCTCGGCACCCAGCTCCAGGAGCGGATGGCCCGCTGGATCACCGCCGCCGGACACCCGCCCACCCCGCGGGCACTGGTCACCGCCGTGCTCTCCTGCATCCTGCCCACCGACGCCGAGAGCCGCCGGATCGCCCGCACCTACACCGCGTACTACACGCTGGTGCTCAACGACCCCGAACTGCTGGCCAAGCACGGCACCGGACAGGCCGACCTGCTGGAGGGCTTCCTGGCCAAGCAGTTGCTCGCCGCCCGGGAGTCCGGCGCGATCGCCGCCACCCGTGACCCGATGATCACCGCCGCCGGACTTGCCGCCATGGTCAACGGCCTTGGCCAGAGCGTCCTGGGCGGCCAACGCACCGGCGAGCAGGCCCTCTCCGTCCTCACCCACCACCTGGACGAGCTCTTCGGCCCTGCCGCCTGACCGCCCGCGCCCGGCTCCTTCCGCCCGGCCGCCGGCGCCAGCACCCGCGGTGGCACCCGCGACGGCACCCCCGGCGGTCGGTGTCGCGGTGGATTGGTATGTTCTCGGAGCGTCACTACCGACAGCCGTCTCACGGGGGATCCAACCAGTATGCGCATCCGTCAACTCACCGCCGCAGCAGCCCTGCTGACCGTCGCCCTGGCCGTCACCGGCTGCGACCCGGAGGGCACCTCGGACGGCGGCCCCACCACCGCCGCCGCGACCGGCACCCCGGGCGGTTCCGCCGCGAGCGGTGCCGCCTCGCCGACCGGCGCCGCGTCCAAGCCGGCCGCCGGGTCCTCCAAGACGGCCGCCGCGCCGGCCGGCGGGCAGACCGTCAGCGCCGCCGACGAGACCGCGTTCGAGAAGGCCAGCATCGACGTCAACGGCTGCGCCGCCTTCTACAAGACCCACAAGGTCATGGTGGTCGAGAACGCGGCCCCCGGGCAGCTCAAGGCCACCCAGGCGAAGGTCACCTGCGACAAGTACGGGCGCCAGCTGGACCTCGGCGGCGGCGTCTCCTCCTACTACAAGTTCGCCTCCGGCGCCTCCGTCACCATGTTCACGAAGGGCCTCAACCCCTCCGGGACGTACCCGCGCTACGAGGCCCGGAAGACCACCTTCGACGACTACGCCAAGCTGCACCAGCCCTGCTTCGACACCTCGAAGCCGGACGACCACCCGGCCGACCTGTGCGGGAACCTCTTCATCTACGAGACCGACGCCGGCGGCCTGATCACCTCGATGCACGAGACCTGGGAGATCGTCGACTGACGCCCGCACCGGCTCCGGCTCCGGCCGGTAGGGTCGCCCCGTGACCCCACCCGCCGGAGCCACCCCGCCCGCCGTCCGGGATACCTCGCGCCTCCTGCTGCTCGACCACCGGGACCGGCTGCTGCTGCTCTGCGCCCGCGACCCGCGGCCGGCCGGCGGGCGCTGGTGGTTCACCGTCGGCGGCGGCGTGGACGAGGGCGAGGACGCGTTGGCCGCCGCCGTCCGGGAGTTGCGCGAGGAGACCGCGCTCGACCTGCCCGCCGAACGGCTCGGCCCGGTGGTCTGGACCCGGCGCACCGACTTCACCTTCGACGGCCGCCCCTTCCGCCAGTGGGAGGAGTACCGCCTGCTGCGCCTGACCCCCGCCGAGACCGCCGCCGTCCGGGTCGACCCGGTCGAAGCCAGGTTCGGCCACCACTGGTGGACCGTCCGGGAGTTGGCCACCACCGACGCCACCGTCCGCCCGCGCGACCTGGCCGCCCGCCTCACCGCCCTGCTGCGCGAGGGGCCCGGCCCGGTTCCGCTGCACCTCGGCGACGTGAACGACGACGAGGACCGGGCCGGGCGCTGAAAGTCGGTCTTGCACTGTGGATGACCACGGATCACGGATCACGAATCGTGGGTCGGGGAGATCCCACGGACAGAAGGAGCTGCCGGGCGGCGTGGCCACCGAGCCCGGAGATCACGGGCCGGGAAGGTCTCGCGGCGGATTCACCACGCAGTTGCGCTCGGCGGTGCCGTGCTTGGCCAGAAGCCCAGGTCGATCGTGATCACGGCAGGGCAGGGCAGCGCGGCGATTCGCCGCAGTTCTAGCCCGTGCCCGGGAGGATCCGCGTACCCCGCAGCGGACCGGGCCGGACGGCGGGCGGCTCGTGGGGTGCCGGTCGTTCAGGGGGTGACGGCGTGTTCGACGAACTGGCCGCAGGAGCGGAACCCCAGGCGGCGGTAGACCGGTTCTCCGTCGGTCGACGCCTGGAGGACGGCGATGCGCCGGCCCCGCTCCCGGGCTGCGCGAAGTGCGGCCAGCGTGATGGAGCCGCCGTAGCCGCGTCGGCGGTGGGCGGCCAGGGTGGAGATGTTGTAGATGCCGGCGACTTCCGCGTGGTGGAACACTTCGGCGGAGCAGACCGGGCGGTTCTCCAGGTAGCCCACCAGGTACCGGGCCGGGCAGGTCTCGGCCAGCGCCTGCGGGGCGGCCCGGGCGAAGAACTCGCGGACGGTTTCGGCGGGTGGATTCCAGTTCGCGGCGAGGACCGTCGCGTAGTCGGCGAGCTGCTCGGGCGTGGTCACCGGCCGGATGTCCAGTCCCGGGACATCGGCGGGCGGCAGGGCGTCGTCCAGTTCGGCCCACATCGCCGTCTCCCGTTCGGACTCCGGCAGGCCGGCCGCCGTCAGGC
Source organism: Kitasatospora sp. NRRL B-11411 (assembly GCF_000721345.1). Classification (NCBI taxonomy): domain Bacteria; kingdom Bacillati; phylum Actinomycetota; class Actinomycetes; order Kitasatosporales; family Streptomycetaceae; genus Kitasatospora; species Kitasatospora sp. NRRL B-11411. Next base: position 16,139 of record NZ_JOGH01000061.1, read on the forward strand.
GGGCCGTGAGGTCCGCCGGTGTCGAGGCGGGACCCACCCACCAGGAGAAACCGCGACCGGTACCGGCCAGGGCCCCGACCGTCTCGGTGATGCGGGCCGTGGCGTCGGCCTCGGTGAAGCGGGCCGCGGCGACGATGTTGAACGTGTCGTCGTCCAGGCCGCTGTCCGCGACCAGGACGTCGTCTGTCGCTGTGACGGTCGCACCGGGCATCCTCCGGTGCAGGTGACAGGCGTGTTCCGCCAGGTTCTGCTCCATCCTGTCCGCCAAGTCGGCTTCATCCGAGAAATGATCGTTCATGGTGGTTGATCCCAGCACGACCAGCTGGGAATTGCACGCCGTTTTCGGCAGCGTCACGCCGGTGAGCAGCACTTCCGACACCCGTCCTGGTACCGCGTCAGGCAACGTTCGCCCTGGCCGGTAGTCGGCCGGCCCCGTAGGCTGCACGGCGGTTCGCGCATGCATGCAGGGGGCGTTGTGGCAGTCATGTTCACGTTGGTGGTCAACTTCGGGGACGACCTCGAGGCTGCTCGGGTGGCCGCCGCGACCGCAGCGGGATGGCCGCCGCTCAAGGCTGGACACCATCGCATCCCGCTGCATCCCGCGACGATCACCTCGGAAACCTCGGAGTACTCGGAGTCCGTGGTGTACGCGCAGCTTTCCGTCCTGCCGGTTGCGGTGGGTTTCGGCGCGGCCCCGGACCGGAGGTTGCCGCGGATCGGACTGACGTCGGAAGAGCTCACCGAGCTGGGCCGCGGCCTCTACGGCCTGCTCGCGGAGTTCGACGGGTACCTGGCGGCCATGGTCGGATGGGACCCGGACTCGCTGGTCGACACGGAGTATCTGCGAGCGGATCTGACTGACGAGCTCACGAACGGAGTCCCTGACGGCCTGGTGGTGTCGGAGCAGCTCCACCGCGATCTCGGGGCGGGACGCCACTTCGCCCCGTTCGCTCCGGGCTTCGTGTGGATTCCGTGGCGGGGCGTGGAGCCCTCCACTCTGACCGTCGACAAGCCGTGACCGAAGTCCGGCCCGGGTGACGTTGCTCGGTGGTCGGTGGTCGGTGGTCGGTGGTCGGATGGGGCGCGTAGTCGTCGCGGACGGTCTGATGTGGCGTCAGGAACCGTCCGGCCGGGCGTCAGCCGAGTGGTTTCCGGTGTGCCCGGCCCGGGCGGTCGGTGAGGGCGAGGAGGAGGGTGGCGGTGGCGGGGAGGGTGGCCATGGCGCGGAGGAGGGCGGTTTCGGGGTAGGTGTCGTGGTGGAGGGCGGCGAGGGCGGTCAGGAGGGCTGCGGCGGCGGCGAGTCGGGGATGCGCGAAGCCGAGGCCGTAGCGGACGGCGAGGGCGGGGACCAGGAACAGGGCGAGGGTGCGGCCGAGCAGGGTGGCGAGGGCGGTGGTGCCGGGGCCGGTCCGGGTGGTGGGCGGGCGGCGGTCGCGGGTGGTGGCGGTGAGGACCGCGAGGGCGAGGGCGGCCTCGGGGAGGCGGGCGGGCAGGTGGCGGAGGTTGTAGAGCAGGGCGGTGTCGTAGACGACCATCACCAGGGTGCCGACGGCCCACAGTTCGGTGGTGAAGCGGAGCAGTCCGAGGGTGTCGGTCCGGCGTTCGGGGCCGGGTGCGCGGCGGGCGGCGCGGAGCAGCAGCGGTGTGGTGAGCAGGGCGGAGAGCACCCGGATCGTCACGTCCTGGACGGTCCACGGGTTGTGCAGTCCCCATTCGACGGCGCCGAACACCAGGGTGTAGGAGGTGGCGGTCGCGGCCAGCAGCGCGGGTGAGCCGAGGGTGGCGCGCAGCAGGGCGGGGCTGAGGCGGTGCAGCACCGTCGCGTAGGCGGTCAGGACGAAGGGCAGCTCGAGGAACGCTTGGACCCGCAGCACCGTCGGCGCGAACAGCCGGGGGGCGGGCAGGTGGGCGGCCAGCGCCCGGATCGCCGGGTGGCCGGTCGGTTCGGCGAACCAGCCGGGCGGCAGGTAGCGGGTGACGTACCCGGCGTCGCCGCCGTGCACTCGCACCAGGTAGGCGGAGCAGAGCAGTTGGTTGAGGTAGAGCAGTCCGGTCACCGCGGCCAGCAGGATTTCCGGCCGCACGCCCCTGCCGGAGGCCGGTGCCCGGTCGGGGGCCGGTGCCCGGTCGGGACCGGAGGTGCGGTCGGAACCGGAGGTACGGTCGGCGGTCGGGGCGCGGTCGGCGGTCGGGGCGCGCAGGGCCCGGGGGGCGAGCAGCAGGGCGGCGGCGGTCGAGCCGAGGACGGCGGCGTCGACCAGCAGCGCGGTGGTCGTCATCCGGGAGATGCTACTGCCGTCGGTCACGGCGCGTCACCGCGGGCGGGGGCGGGCGGAACGGCGGTGGAGGAACGGGTTCCGGGGGCGGGGGGCGGATGGGTTCCGGGACGAGGGGGGCGGTGGTTTCGGGGATTGCGTCCGGCCCCGGGAATGCGAGGGCTGGTCTTTACCCGGGAAAAGTAGGTTCGGACACCAAGCACACTCTGTCGGCCGGGGCGGCTATCGCCCGCACGGGCCCTTCCGCCGCGTTCCGGGCGGCTTACGGGGAGTCGGCGGACGGCCTGCGGAACGGGGCGTCGATTCGCTGACGCACGGTCACCCGCCGGGCCCGGCCGGGGTGGTGGCGGGGCGGGGCGGGTGGCCACGGGTCTGCACCGGGCCGGTTCCGGTGATCACGGAACGTGATCAAGGGGTGGGTGGCGGGCGTTCACGAGTCGGGCACGGATTCCTCGAACGGTCCACCCAGCAACCATTGTGGGGCCGGATGGTGCGGGGTAGAGTCCCGGTTCGCCGAAGCACGGACGGGTCACCTCCGGGCATTTTCTTGGAGCGCTCATGTCAAAGAAAGGCGGCGTCAACAGACCGGGTCCCGACCTGTTCGACGCGTTCGCGGAAACCGCTCTCCGATGGCCCGAACGGGTCGCGCTCGATTCTCCCGGAAGCACCCTCAGCTACCGTCAACTCGCCCTGTCCGCCAGCAGGTTGGCGGATGCGCTGGGTGACCGGCCGGGCCCGGTGGCGGTGTCCGCCCGGCACGCGCCGGAGACCGTGACCGCGCTGCTGGGCATCCTCGCGGCGGGCGGCACGTACGTCCCGCTGGACCCGTCCTTCCCGGTGGAGCGGCAGCGGGCGATGGCGTCCGCGGCCGGGTGCACCGCGCTGGTGGGTGCGGCCGGGCAGGCCGCCGCGCTCGGGCTGCCGCACCTCGAACCGGCGGGCCGGGCAGGCGAGTTACCGGCAGGGGCCGATGCGGAGCGAGTGCGGCCGCCGGTGGCCGTCGGGCCGGACGATCCCGCCTACCTGCTGTTCACCTCGGGGTCGACGGGGCGGCCGAAGCCGGTGCTGACGCCGCGCGGGGCGATCTCGGCGGTGGCCGGGTCACTGCGCGCACTGTTCGACGTACGTCCCGAGGACCGGGTGCTGCAGTTCGCCTCGCTGAACTGGGACACCTGCTTCGAGGAGATCCTGCCGGCCCTGACCGCCGGGGCCCGGCTGGTGTTCGACCCGGAGGCGCACTCGGCCTCCTTCCCCCGGCTGCTGCGGGCGGTGGAGCGGCGCGGCGTCACCGTGCTGGACCTGCCCACCGCGTTCTGGCACGAACTGGTGCTGCACCTCGCGGAGGACGGCCCGAACGCCGAACTGCCCGCCTGCCTGCGGCTGGTGGTGATCGGCGGCGAGGCCGCCGACCCGGCCCGGCTGGCGGACTGGAGCCGGCTGGCGGACAGCGGGCGGATCCGGCTGCTGAACACCTACGGCTGCACCGAGACCACCCTGATCACCCACGCGGTGGACCTGCTCGGCCCCGACACCCCGGAGCCGGGCCGCCGCTGGGACCCGGCCGAGCGCGCGCCGATCGGCCGCGCCCTGCCGCACGTCGAGGAACTGCTCACCGCCGAGGGCGAGTTGCTGATCGGCGGCGCCGCGCTGGCGACCGGCTACCCCGGCCTGCCGGAGACCACCGCGGAGCGCTTCACCGAGCGGGCCGGCCGGCGCTGGTTCCGCACCGGCGACCGGGTCTCCCGGGACCCGGACGGGGTGCTGACCCACCGCGGCCGGATCGACCACGAGGTGAAGATCCGCGGCATCCGGGTCGACCCGGCCGAGGTGGAGGCCGCGCTGGGCGCCCACCCCCGGGTGGGGCTGGCGGCCGTCACCGCGACCACCCTGGCCGGCCGCACCGCGCTGGTCGCCTACGTCGTCCCGCGCGCCGGGGCCACCGACCCGGCGCCGCCGACCGCCGAGGAACTCCTGCGCCACCTGCGGGAGTCGCTGCCCGCGCACCTCGTCCCGAGCCGGCTCGCAGTCGTCCCCGAGCTGGCCCGCACCGCCGGCGGCAAGATCGACCGCGCCGCCTCGCACCGCCTGCACGCCGGGGCCGCCGCACCGGCCTGAGCCGCCCCACCTGAGCCGCCCCGGCCTGAGCCGCCCCGACCCGAGCCGCTCCGACTGAAACACCCTGGCTGAAACACCCCGCTCGAACCGTCTCGCCGGAGCCCGCCGCCTTTCCCCGCAGCGAGCCCGGCAACCGGCAACCGGCAGCACCGCTGTCCCGCCGTACCGCGCACCACCTCGCGCACCCACCGCACCGTCGCACCGCGCACCACCGCACCGCGTACCGCTGCACTCCGCACCACCCGACCACGCACAGCACCGCGCACCACGCACCGCTGGCACCACCGGACCACGCGCACCCCGCACCGGTCGAAGGAGACCCCTGATGAGCCTCGACATGCCCGCCGTCACGCCCGCCGCCCCGCCGTCCCCCTCCGGCGCGGAGCTGCTCGACTCGCTGACGGCGGTGTTCCGCCGCGTCCTGGAGCTGGCCGAGGTGCCCGCGGACGGCAACTTCTTCCTGCTGGGCGGGGATTCGCTGGTCGCCACCCGGGTGCTGAGCGCGGTGGCCCGCACCCACGGAGTCGAACTGACCTTCGAGGAGTTCCTCGCCGACCCGACCCCGGCGGGCCTGGCCGGCCGCGTCAGCACGGCCCTCGCGGCCGCCCGGTGAGCGCCGCCGCGCTCACCCCGTCCCGGCCCGCCGCCCCGCGTTCGGCCCTGGTGGTCGGCGCCGGCCTGGCCGGGCTGACCGCCGCCGTGGAACTGGCCGAGCACGGGGTGCGGGTGACGGTGCTGGAGGCCCGGGAGCGGGTCGGCGGGCGGGCCCGGGGCATCGAGGTGGCGCCCGGGCGGTGGATCGACGCGGGCGCCGCGTACCTGGGCGACCGGCACACCGAGCTGCACGCCCTGCTGGCCGCCTGCGACCTGAAGACCGCGCCGACCGAGATGGCCGGGGCCAGCCGGTTCGCGCTGCGGGACGACGACGGCGACGGCGCGACCGCCGACGGGCGGTTCCCGCCGCTGAACGCGGTCGCCCTGGGCGACCTGTTCGAGCGGCTGGAGGAGCTGGCCGCGGCCGTCCGCCCGGACGCGCCCTGGCTGACCCCGGACGCCGAGCGGCTCGACGCGCTGACCGCCGCCGACTGGGCCGAGCGCGAACTCGCGTACCCCGACGCCAAGTTGTTCTTCCCGCTGTTCCTCGGCGAGATGATGGCCGCCGACCCGGCGAAGGTCTCCGTCCTGCACATGGCCTTCTACCTGCGCTCCGGCGGCGGCCTGCGCTACCTGAACGCCTTCGCGGGCGGCGCCCAGCAGGACCGGGTCGCGGGCGGCGCGCACCGGCTGTGCGAACGGCTGGCCCGGCGGCTGCTGGACGCCGGCGGGGTGCTGCGCACCGGCGAGCCGGCGCTGGCCGTCGAGCAGTCCGACGCGGAGGTCACCGTCCGTACCCCGGAAGGGAGTTACCGGGCGGAGGCGGCCGTGGTGGCGGTGCCGCCGCTGCTCGCGGACGCGATCGGGTACCGGCCCGGGCTGCCGGTGCCGCGGGCCGCGTCGCGGACCGAGCGGGGCTGCGCGGTGAAGCTGAACCTGGTCTTCCCGGAGCCGGTGTGGCGGGCGCACGGTCTGTCCGGCTGGTCGGTGAACGCGGCCGGCCCGCTGCTGTCCACGGTGGACGACACCCCGCCGGAGGGCTCGCCGGGCGTGCTGACCGGCTTCGTCACCGGCGCGGAGGCGCACCGCTACGCCGCGCTGGAACCCGGCGAGCAGCGGGCGGCGGCGCTGGCCCAGGCCCGGCGGCTGTTCCCGATGCTGCCCGAGCCGATCGGCTTCCACCTCACCGACTGGGTCAACGAGCCGTGGAGCCGGGGCTGTTACGCCGCGCTGTTCGGCCCCGGCGACTGGACGGCGCTCGGGCCCACGCTGACCGCCCCGCACGGCCGGGTACGGTTCGCGGGCACCGAGACCAGCACCGAGTTCTTCGGCCTGCTGGAGGGCGCGGTCCGCTCGGGCCGCCGGGCGGCCGCCGACCTGCTCGCCGCCGGGCCGAACGCCGCCGGGCCGAATTCCGCCGCGCCGATCGCCACCGACCCGGGCGCCACCGACCCGAGCGCCACCGGCCCGAACGCCGCCCCGCTCGGCAACTTCGACAACTGACGAACCGTCAGATTCCTTCGCTTTCAAGCCTTTCGGGCTTCTTCCCGGACCGGTGTCCGCCCCGCGGGGGCGGGCCCGGCGACCAGTCCTGCTTGGAGACCTCCCATGAGCGACCAGACGCCCCTCGCCCCGCTGCCCGTCCGGGAGCGGTTCATGACCGACCCGGACCTCGGGGCGGGGAACTTCCTCGACCGGGCCGCCGAGGCGAACCCGAACCGGGCGGTGCCGTACGCGTTCGACCACCGGCTGGACCACCGCGGGCAGGTGGTGCTGATCGGGCACAGCCTGCTGGACCTGGTGGCGCTGCGCGACCGGTACGCGGCCTGGTACCACGCGATGGGGGTGCGGCCGGGCGAGCCGGTGGGCGTGGTGGTGGCGGAGGGGCTGGAGCCGCTGCTGCACTTCTTCGCGCTGACCGCGCTGGGCGCCGTCCCCGCGCTGGTCAACGACGCGATGCGGCCGGACGTGATGGTCCGCTACCTGGACCACGTCGGCGTGGTCGGGGTGGTCGCGGACGACACCACCCGGCTGTCCGCGGCGTACCGGCAGGACCCGCGCCGCCGGCCGCGGTTCCTGGCGCTGACCGCCGAGGTGCAGGCGTCCGACCCGGCCGTGGCGGCGCTGCCGGAGCAGTACCCGTACCGGCACGCGCCCGAGGACGTGGTGGCGCTGATCCACTCCTCGGGGACGACCGGCACCCCGAAGTCGACGATCCTGGCGCACCGGCAGTTCTGGGAGGGCAAGCAGCCGCGGATGGTGCGCTTCCCGGCCGAGCCGTCCGACCGGCTGATGTCGCTGATGCCGCACACCCACGCGGGCGGCCTGAGCTACTTCCTGACCACCACCCTGCTGGGCCTGCCGACGGTGGTGATGGCGGGCTGGCGGCGCTCGGTGGTGGAGCCGGTGATGGAGGCGTTCCAGCCGACCATGGTGGCCTCCTTCCCGCGCACCTTCGTCGAGTTGGCGACCGGCGAGCTGCCGGTGCGGGGCGCGGCCCGGGTGCACTCCTGGTTCAACACCGGCGACAGCGCGCACTACGGGCACGTCCGGCGGCTGGTGCAACTCGGCGAGCGCCCGGCCGGGTTGGTCAGGCCGTGGCTGCTGCCGCAGGAGAAGGAGGGCCGACCTGCTCTGCCCGGTTCGCAGTTCGTGGACGGGCTGGGCTCCTCCGAGATGGGCATGGCGCTGTTCGGGCAGGTCACCTCGCCGGAGACGGCGCGTGCCGACCGCTGCGTGGGCAAGCCGTCCGAGGTGGTGGAGCGGGCCGCCGTGCTGGACGAGGACGGCGTCGAAGTCCCGGACGGGACACCCGGGTTGCTGGCGGTGCGGGCGCCCTCGATCACGCCGGGGTACTGGAACAACGAGCGGCTGACGGCGAGCTTCCACCGGTCCGGGTACTGGCTGACCGGCGACGTCGCCTACCGGGACGCCGAGGGCCGGTTCTTCCACCTGGACCGGACGGTGGACGTGATCGACACCCTGGACGGGCCGGTGTACAGCCTGCCGCTGGAGGAGGTGCTGCTCGCCGACTGCGCCGAACTGGTGCAGGACTGCTCGGTGGTGGGCGTCCCGCACCCGGCCGGCGGGCAGCGGCCGGTGGCCGTGGTGCTGCTCCAGGCGGGGGCGCACGTCACCGACGAGGCAGGGCTGTTGGCGGCCGCCAACGCCGAACTCGGCCGGGCCGGGCTGGCGGAGCTGGCCGCACTGCGGGTGGCCCGGACCGAGGCGGAGTTCCCGCTCGGCCCGACCGGCAAGGTGCTCAAGCGCGAGCTGCGCACCCGGCACGCCGGCCTGCTCACCGGCCCGGCCGCCGGTACGACCACTGCCCCGACCGCCGCCCCGACCGCCACCTCGCCCGCCGTCCAGACCGCGGCCTCGGCCGCCCCGAGAGCCTCCTGATGGGGCGCCAGGACACCCCGCAGCCGTACCAGTACGTGCGGCAGCCGCTGGTCGAACCGGACTGGCGGCGGCTGCCGGGCTGGCGGGAGGTGACGGCCGCGCAGTGGCGGGACGCGCAGTGGCAGCGCTCGCACTGCGTGCAGGGCGAGCGGCAGCTGCGGCAGGTGTTCGGGCCGCTGCTGACCGACCGGTTCTACGACGAACTCGCGGCCGACCAGCGGGAGTTCGCGACCATGTCGGTGCTGGTGCCGCCGCAGATGCTGAACACCATGGCGGCGGGCGCGGAGTTGGCGCCGGAGGCGTTCACCGAGGCGTTCCTGGCCGACCCGGTGCGGCGCTACATGCTGCCGGTGCGCTCGGACCGGCTGCCGTCCTGGCCCAGCCACCCGCTGGCGGCCCGGGACTCGCTGCACGAGGCGCAGATGTGGGTGGTGGAGGGGCTGACCCACCGCTACCCGACCAAGGTGCTGGCCGAGCTGCTCTCCACCTGCCCGCAGTACTGCGGGCACTGCACCCGGATGGACCTGGTCGGCCGCTCCACCCCGCAGGTCGCCAAGGCCCGGCTGGTGCTGCGTCCGGCCGACCGCGAGGAGCAGATGCTCGACTACCTCAAGCGCACCCCGTCGGTGCGGGACGTGGTGGTCTCCGGCGGCGACCTGGCGAACGTGCCGTGGCCGCGGCTGGAGGCGTTCCTGCTGCGGCTGCTGGAGCTGGGCTCGGTGCGGGACGTCCGGCTGGCCAGCAAGGCGGTGGTCGGCCTGCCCCAGCACTGGCTGCAGCCGAAGGTGCTGGCCGGGATGGAGCGGGTGGCCCGGCTGGCGGCCCGGCGTTCGGTCAACCTGGCGGTGCACACCCACGCCAACCACGCGGCGTCGGTGACCCCGCTGGTCGCGGAGGCGGCCCGCGGGCTGCTGGACGCGGGCGTGCGGGACGTGCGCAACCAGGGCGTGCTGATGCGCGGAGTGAACGACAGTCCGGAGGCGCTGCTCGACCTGTGCTTCGCGCTCCAGGGCGAGGCCAACGTCCTGCCCTACTACTTCTACCTGTGCGACGTGGTCCCCAACGCCGAGCACTGGCGGCTGCCGCTGGCCGCCGCGCAGCGCCTGCAGGAGGCGATCCTCGGCTACCTGCCGGGCTACGCGACGCCCCGGCTGGTGGCGGACGTGCCGCACGTCGGCAAGCGCTGGGTGCACCAGGCGGTGGGCTACGACCGGGTGCGCGGCATCTCGTACTGGACCAAGAACTACCGCACCGGGCTCGAACTGCGCGGCGGCGAGGGGGCGTTCGGCCCGGGCGGGCTGGGCCGCCGGTACCCGTACGTCGACCCGGTGGACACCCTGCCGCCGGAGGGCCGGGCCTGGTGGGCCGAACGGGCCGGTGCCGCGGGGAACTTCGACCTGAGTGAGCTGGAGGAGAGCGAGTGAGCGAGCAGCGGGCGCCGTTGCGCCGGATGTGCTGGATCTTCCCGGACCGGGAGTCGAGCCGGTCCGGGGCGATGTGGAAGCACTACTTCTGGGACATGTACGCGGAGATCGCCGCCGAGCTGGGCCTGGCGTGGACGATGCACGCGCCGGAGGCGGTGACGGTGGACGGCACCGACCCGGCCCGGCCGCGGGTGTACGTGGACGGCGAGCGGGTGACGCCGCAGGACACCCTGTTCATCACGGCGCTGTACTCGCTGCCGTACCAGTCGATGGACGTGTTCAACCAGTTGACGCTCTGCACGGTGCTGGAGCAGGCCGGGTTCTACCTGCCGTTCCCGGCGCAGGTGTCGCTGCTGGGCAACGACAAGCTGGCGACGGTGCTGTTCCTGGCCGACTCGCCGGTGCCCGCCGTCCCGTCGGTGCGGATCGGCTCCGGGCGGGACGTCTCCAAGCACCAGTACGAGGCGGCGCTGGACGGCCTGACCTTCCCGGCGATCGTGAAGCCGTCCGGCTGGTGCGGCGGCGGCGGGATCTGCCTGGCCCGCTCCCGGGAGGACGTGCGCGGCCTGGCCAGCCTGGCGCAGGGCGGCGACACCGTGCTGGTGGCGCAGCCGTACCTGGGGGACGGCACGGTCGACTACCGGGTGTACGTGGTCGACGGGCGCCCGTACGCGGCGCTGCGGCGCACCCCGGAGGCGGGCTCGCCGGTGGCCAACGCCAGCCGCGGCGGGTCGATGGAGTTCTGCCCCGTACCGCCCGAACTGGCCGACGCCACCGCCTACTTCGCCAAGAAGCTGCCGATCCCGTTCTTCTGCGTGGACTTCCTGCACGACGGGGAGCGGTTCTGGTTCTCCGAGCTGGAGCCGGACGGGGTGATCGCCCCGGACCTGGACGACCCGGCCCGGCCGGTGCAGCGGGAGGTGACCCGGGCCCGGTTCGCCGCCTACCGGGACGCGCACGCGGCGTTCGTCGCGGACGGGGGCGTGCGGCGATGACCTTCTCGCTCACCGAGGAGCAGGCGGCGGACGGCCTGGCGGTGGCCCGCCGGACGCTGGAACTGCTGCGCGGCGTACCGGAGTTCGGCGGACGGTATGCCTCCTGTCCGGCGCCGCGCACGCTGGCGGAGCTGGCCGCGCTGCCGCCGCTGGCCAAGGACGACCTGAACACCGCGCTGGCGTACCTGGAGCCGGCCGCCGAGCACGGCGCGACCTGGCTGTTCCAGAGCGGCGGCTCGACCGGGGCGCCGAAGGTCGGCTACGCGCCGACCGGGTTCTACATGGCGAAGGTGTTCGAGCACTGGCGGCCGCTGGAGCGGGACGACGTGTTCGTCAACGCCTGGGGCGCGGGCCGGATGTGGGGCGCGCACTTCCTGGCGGCGGGCCTGGCCGACCTGTCCGGCTGCCGGGTGATCGCGCTCGGGTCGGTGACGGCCGAGGAGTACCCGCAGTGGCTGGGCTTCCTGGCCGACCGGAAGGTCACCGCGATCGGCGGGACCCCGAGCGTGCTGCGGCTGTGGTTCGCGCACGCCCGCGCCGCCGGGATCGAACTGCCGTCGCTGCGCAAGGTGTTGTGGCTGGGCGAGGCGTGGCAGCCGCAGCTGGAGGAGGACCTGGCGGCGGTCGCGCCGAAGGCCCGCCGGCACGGCATGTTCGGTTCCACCGAGACCTGGGTGGTGGGCTCCAACTCGCCCGACTGCCCGGCCGACACCTTCCACCCGTTCCCGCACCAGCTGGTGCACGTCGGCGACGGCGGACTGCTGGACTTCACCTCGCTCGACCCGGCGATGCTCAACCCGGTGCTGCGCTACCGCACCGGCGACGCGGGCGAGTTGGCGCCCTGCCCGTGCGGGCGGCCGGGCCCGGCGATGCGGGTGCTGGGCCGCCGCGACAACGTGGTGCAGGTCCGCGGGCTGGGCCTGCACGTGGACGAGCTGCTGGCGCGGGTCGAGCGCGAGCCGGGCGTCAGCCGGGCCCAGGTGCTGGTCACCGAACGGGGCGGCCGGGCGCAGTCGGTGGACGTCCTGGTGCTCGGCGCGCTGCCGCCGGACCGCGCCGAGGCGCTGCGGCGCGAACTGCTGTCCGCCACCTTCACGTTGAGCACCGCCTTCGTGCACGACCCGGAGCAGGTGCGGGTGCGGGTGGTGGACGCGCTGGTCAGCAACGAACGCACCGGGAAGACCGCGGGCTTCGTGGTCCGGGAGGAAGCATGAAACGAGGGCTGGTGAAACTGCGCAAGCCCGAGCAGCTGGGCCGGGGCTTCAACCTGTTCTGGTTCGGCAAGTCGGTCTCCAACGTCGGCGACCGGGTGACGGTGTTCGTCGTCCCGACCCTGATGATCTTCGTGCTGCACGCCTCCGCGTTCCAGGTCGGCATCGTCGCCATGGCCCAGTACCTGGGCATTCCGCTGCTCGGCCCGGTGGCGGGCGTCCTGGTGGACCGCTGGGACAAGCGGCGCACCCTGATCGCCTGCGACCTGGTGCGGCTGGCGGCGGTCGCGGCGATCCCGGTCGCGTACTGGCTGGACCTCCTCTCCACGCCGCTGCTGTTCTGCTGCGTGGCGGCGGTCTCCGGGGCGACGATCTTCTTCAACGTCGGCTACCTGGTGGCCGTCCCGGCGGTGGTCGAGCAGCCGCACCTGGTGCGCGCCTACTCCCGGCTGGAGGGCAGCGGCTCGGTCGCCGAGGTCTCCGGACCGTCGATCGCCGCCGCCCTGTACGGGGCGCTCGGCGCGGCCTCGCTGCTGGTGGACGCCGCCAGCTACCTGGTCTCGGCGGTCTGCTTCCGCTGGATGCGGCCCTGGGGGCAGCCCACCGTCGCCCAGGGCTCGGTGTGGCAGCGGCTCACCCTCGGCTTCCGGCTGAACTGGCAGGACCCGGTGCTGCGCCGGGTGGTGCTGGCCGCCGTCACGCTCAACTCCGGCGGCCCGGTGTTCGTCACCGTGATGCCGGTGCTCGCCTACCGGGGCCTGGGCGTCACCGTCGGCGTGTACGGCGCCGCGATGTCCGCGGGCGCGGTCGGCGCGCTGCTGGGCGCGCTGGTCGCCCCGCGGATCGGCGAACGGCTCGGCATCGGACGGACGCTGGCCTGGGCGCTGCTGCTGCACTGCCTGGTCGGCCTGGGCGTGCTGGCCGCGCCCGCGCTGCCCGCCGGGCCGGTGATCGCCGTCACCATGGGCTGCTACGGCTTCTTCATGTCCTGCATCAACGTGTGCTCGGCGCCCGCCCGGCAGTCCCGGATGTCCGCGCAGCACCAGGGCGTCATGCACGCCGCGTTCCGCACCGCCACCTGGGGCGTCATCCCGCTCGCCGCGCTGGCCGGCGGCCTCGCCGTCTCGCTGCTCACCGGCCCGCTCGGCGTGCTGGACGCGGCCCGCTGGACCATGGTCGGCGGCACCCTGCTCGCCGCCTGCTCCTTCCTGCCCGCGCTCGGCATCCAGTCCCGGATGGACGCCGGCCTGCCGAAGGCCGTGGACCTCTTCCCCGAGCCGACCGCGCCCGCCGACGACGCCACCGAGCCTGCGGAGGCCACGAAGTGACGGACCGTCAGCACGTGCTGATCACCGGCTGCTCCTCCGGGATCGGGCTGGCCACCGCGGCGGCGGCCGACCGGGCGGGCTGGTCCGTGCTGGCCACCGTCCGCGACCCGGAGCGGGCCGACGCGCTGCGGGAGGCCGCGCCCGGGGCCGAGGTGCGGCGGCTGGACGTGACCGACGAGGAGTCGGTGGCGGCCTGCTTCGCCGGGATCGACCGGCTCGACGCGCTGGTCAACAACGCCGGGATCTCCAACTTCGACCCCACGCTGGAGATGTCCACCAGTGCGGCGCTGCGCGCCAACCTGGAGGTCAACTTCTTCGGCACCGTCGCCGTCTCGCGCGCCGCGATGCCGCTGCTGCGCGCCTCCGGCGGGCGGCTGCTGACCATCGGCAGCGTGCACGGCGTGATCGGCCAGCCCTTCAACGAGGCGTACTGCGCGGCCAAGTTCGCCGTCGAGGGCTTCATGGAGTCGCTCGCCCCGGTCGCCGCCGCGCACGGCGTGCGGGTCTCGGTGCTGGTGCCCGGCTACGTCCCCGACACCCGGTTCGGCATCTTCCCGGACGTCAACCGCCGTACCGTGCAGGCCGCTTCGGGCCCGTACGCGGACACCTTCGCCGCCTACGGCGACCGGATCGGCGCGCACTGGGCCGGCGCCGGGCAGCCCGCCGCGGAGGTCGCCGCGGCGGTGCTGCACGCGCTGGCCGAGGAGCGGCCGCCGTTCCGGATCCCGACCGGACCGTGGGCGGCGGCCTACCTGGACGCCAAGCTCGCCGACCGCGACGGCGCCGCCGTGCAGCGGCTCGCCCACGACTGGATCGGCCTGACCCCCCTGCCCTGAGGAGCAACCACCGTGCCCGCACTGCCCCTTCACGCGCTCGTCGACCACGCCCGGCGCCACTCGCCGTTCTACGCCGAGCTGTACCGCGACGTGCCCGCCGTCGTCACCTCGCTCACCCAGCTGCCCGTCATCGACCACGTCGCGTTCTGGTCCGCCAACCGCTGGCCGGACAACCGGCTGCTGACCGGGCCGCTGACCGACGCCGCCGTCTACAAGTCCGGCGGCACCACCGGCGCGCCCAAGTTCTCGCCGTGGACCCGCTCCGAGCACGTCGACTCGGTCAGCGCGTTCGGCGCCGGACTGGTCGACGCCGGGCTCAAGCCCGGGCAGAAGGTCGCCAACCTGTTCCGGGCCGGCGAGTTCTACAGCGGCTTCCTGTTCATCGAGGGCGCCCTGCACCACGCCCCGATCGACAACGTCCGGCTGCCGGTGGCCACCGCGCCCGACGAGTACGTCGCCGACCTGGTCCACTCCTTCGGCGTGGACGTGCTGGCGGGCGAGCCGATGAAGCTGTCCGCCGTCGCCGAGACCCTGCTCAAGCAGGAACGGCCCGCCCCGCAGGTCGAGTTGATCCTGTTCGGCGGCGACATCCTGTTCAACGACCTGCGCCCGCTGCTGCGCTCCGCCTTCCCCAACGCCGCGCTCTCCTCGATCGGCTACGCCTCGGTGGACGCCGGCCTGGTCGCCGGACCGGTGCCCGCCGGGGACGACCTGCGGGTCCACCGGGCCTTCCCGAACCGCACCGTGGTCGAACTCGTCGACGACACCACCGGCGAGCCGATCACCGAACCCGGCGTCCCCGGCCGGGTCGTGGTCACCAACCTGTTCCGCACCCTGGTCCCGATCCTGCGCTACCCGGCGGGCGACCGCGCCGAGTGGACCGACGCCTCCTGCACCACCTTCCGCCTGCTCGGCCGCTCCACCGAGGGCGCCCGGATCGGCATCGTCACCATGCCCACCGAGGACGTCCGCGACGTCCTGCTCGCCCACGACCCCGACCACCGCATCACCGGCCTGCAGTTCGTCCAGCGCCGCTGGGACGGCCGCGACGGCCTGCTCATCCGCCTCGGCCACACCACCCCCGCCCCGCCCCCCGCCGCCCTCACCGAGACCCTCCGGCAGGCCGTCCTCGACGCCCGGCCCGCGTACGTCTCCGAGACCGCGATCGGCGCGATCCACCCCCTGCAACTGGAGTGGGTCCCGCGCTC
Source organism: Kitasatospora sp. NRRL B-11411 (assembly GCF_000721345.1). Lineage (NCBI taxonomy): Bacteria > Bacillati > Actinomycetota > Actinomycetes > Kitasatosporales > Streptomycetaceae > Kitasatospora > Kitasatospora sp. NRRL B-11411. The sequence continues at coordinate 31,528 of NZ_JOGH01000061.1, forward strand.
CGCACTCGTCACCAACCCCCGCACCGGCAAACTCCGCCAGGTCATCGACGAACGCCCCGCGCACTGACCGCCGGCCGTCCGGTCCGCCGGCCCCCGGCCGGCGGACCGGCTACCCCGCGAACGAATCCGCCGGCGCCCGTCCGTCCCGGGCCGTCAGCTGCGCGCCGACCGACCAGGCGTGGCGGGTGACGGCCAGCAGGAAGCGGCCCCGGGAGACCCGGACGGCGTGCAGGGCGGGGCCGTGGTCGACGGCGACGAACAGGGCGCCGGCCAGGGCCAGCAGCAGCCAGGTCAGGTGGGCGAACGGGCGGGCCACCGGGCCGAGTTCGGCGAAGGACTGGTGCAGCCGGCGGACGTGGAACGGGATGTGGCGCCGCTCGTCGTACAGGATCCGGTCGGTGACCTCGCGGGCCAGCGGGTCGGCCAGGCCGTCCCGCAGGCTGCGGTAGTACTCGACGGCGACCAGCTCGGCCACCATCAGCACCATCAACTCGGTGCGCAGGCCCAGCAGCCGGCGCACCCGGACGAAGATCCCGTCGCTCCAGTGCCCGTCCAGCAGCGGGACGCCGGCCGCGCCCAGCAGTTCGGCCAGCAGCCGCGCGTGGTTGCGCTCCTCGTCGACGAACAGCCGCACCGCCGCCGAGTACTCCGGGTCCCCCGCCCGGTCGGCCTTGGCCCGCAGGTTGGCCCCGTCCCCGTCCTCCCCCACCTGGAACTTCTGCAGGCTCCGCGCCACCACCGCGGGCAGTTCGACCCCGTGCTCCCACTCCGGGTCCGCGATCCACTCCCGCCGCGCCCGCTCCGCCTCGAACTCCGCCACCCACCCACCGAACCCGCTTCCGGGCATGGCTCCGCCCCCGCTCTCGTGCATGGTGCCGCGCCCGCCGCACCGACGGCGTGCGGGCGTACCGGGATGAACGCCACGGCTCGGTGGCGCACGACCAGTACGCTACCGCACTCCTGAACGCGTTCAAATAGCTGGACGCGGTGATGCGACCAGCCTGTCGACTGCCAAGCCGCCAGGTCGCCAGGTCACCACCGGGGAGACGGGAACGCCCTCTGGGGAAGCCTCCGGTGGCGCAAAGTTCCTGTTCGCCGTTTCAGGTTTTGTCGATTCGGTAGCAGAACTTGCGAGCGGTCTCCAGAATGCTGCGCATGACTGTGCCGATTCCGCGCATACCGAAGGACTTGTCACACATAGTGACGCTGAGTCCGAACACGGCCATAGGTCGCTACGGGGTCTCCTACGTCCGCTCGATCGTCAGTCAAGCCGGAGTCGGATTCAACGAAACCTCGTCGGACGAGGACGTCCTGGCCATCGATGCGACCGTCGAGTTCGACACCGCTCCTGCCAGGCTCCAGATCAAATGCACCACAGGCCTCACGATTGCCGGACGAAGCGCATCATGGAAGTCCGATCTGATCTGGCGGGAGCACTGGACGCAGAGCCTCCTTCCGGTCTATTTCGTTCTCGTCGTACTCGACGAGGTCGAACGGCCCCGATGGATCCATCACCATGAGGCCGGTACCGACCACAGGGCGGCAGCCTTCTGGACCCGGGTCGACCAGGCAGAGGCAGGCGCCCGCATACAGGTGCCCAAGGAACAGCGACTTACCGCCGATGTGCTGAGCATCTGGCATCAGGAGGTGGAGGCGTGTTTCAGTCCGGCGGCTTGAACGGAACCCCGGTAAGGGTTCCGACCGTTCCCCAGCTCGAGGCGTACATGCGTCAGACCGGGTGGACCGCCCAGCCACCGGGGGTCGGCGGAACATTCTGGACCAACGCGGGAAAAAAGATCGGCATTCCGGCGTGCACCGCGAACGACCCGGTGATCGCAAAAGGCGTGCTGGAGCGCCTGGCCACCCACGAACGCACCACCCCTGCCGTACTCGCCCCACGCGTCCGCTACTACCGCATGGATGTCACGCTCCTACGCGCAGCCAACGATCACCGAATCACGGACACCATTCCGTTCGAAGCCGCAGCCACCTTGATCAGTTCGGGCCGGAAGCTTCTCCGGGCTGCCGGTACCACGGCCCGGTACGAGCGGAGCGAGATCGGCGGCAGCTATTCCCGACACGGTGATGCCGTACTGGCGAAGGCCCGCATGGATCACACGCAGGAGGGCTCCTTCATCATCCCGATGCTGGTGCCACTGCCCGAGATGCCCGAACTGCCGGTAGCCCAGATGCAGCTTCCCGACCTGGAGCACCTCACCGCCCCGCGGGAGCCCTTCGAGCGGCGTGTCACCAGGACGCTCGCCCAGTCGCTCATGGCGGTGAAGGAGGTCATCGTCGACCCTGAACGTTCTCCCACCGTCCAGGACCTGCACGCCGTTGTCGAACGCGGCGTGAGCAGGGAGTTCTGTTCCGCCCTCGCACAGATTCTCTCCGCGCCCGCCGTCGCCGAGTTCGAGACCAGGTTCGGATGGGCAGCCGCCCTGCCGGGACCGTCCACCATGCCCACCTCGTTCACGATCGACGGCGCGGCCCAGGAGAAGGTCGAGCATGCCGCCGATCTGCTGAAACGGAGCCGGATCGACGCCACTTCGACGTTCTCGGGGAACATCATCGAGCTCCGACGGCGCGCCGACGACCCGTACGGTTTCGTTACCGTCTCCACCATCCGCCGCGGCAGAGCTGCGGAGATCCGCGTGCGCCTGCCGTTCGGCCAGTACCAGGACGCCGTGTCATGGCACCGCGCCCAGCGCGCGGTTCTGGTCGAAGGCGACGTGTCGCTGGGCACCGGGCGCCGGCTGGTCGTGGAGCATCCGCGGAAGTGCGTTCCGATCGACGAGATCCAGCTCCGGCTGACCGGCCTCTGAGCGATCGCCTCTCACCTCGTCAGTACACGTCGCGGACGTAGCGCTTCTCGGCGGCGAGGGACTTGACGTAGGCGGCGGCGTCGGCGGGGGTGAGGTTGCCGTGGGTGGTGGCGATGGTGTGGAGGGTGCGGTCGACGTCCTTGGCCATCCGGGAGGCGTCGCCGCAGACGTAGAGGTGGGCGCCGTCCTGGAGCCAGGACCAGAGGTGGTGGCCGTTCTCGCGCATCCGGTCCTGGACGTAGACCTTGGCGCGCTGGTCGCGGGAGAAGGCGGTGTTGAGGCGGGTGAGGGTGCCGTCGGCGAGGTGGGTGCTGAGTTCGTCGCGGTAGTAGAAGTCGGTGGCCTGGTGCTGCTCGCCGAAGAAGAGCCAGTTGGCGGCGCGGTGGCCGCGGGCGCGGCGGTCCTCGAGGAAGCCGAGGAAGGGGGCGACGCCGGTGCCGGGGCCGACCATGATCATGGGGATGTCGGGGTCGGCGGGCGGGCGGAAGTGCGGGGAGCGCTGGAGGTGGACGGGGACGGTGGCGCCGAGGTCGGCGTCGGCCAGGTGGGTGGAGCAGACGCCGCCGCGGGGCAGGCCCTTGAGGTTGTCCCAGCGGACCACCGAGACGGTGAGGGAGAGCAGGTGGGGGTCGGTGAGCGGGCTGGAGCAGATCGAGTACTGGCGGGGCTGGAGCCGGCCGAACACCTCGGCCCACTCCTGGGCGTCGGCCCGGACGCCGAACTCGGCGGCCACGTCGACGGCCTGCCGCCCCCACGTCCAGCCGGCCAGCACGTCGGTGCTGTCGGCGCGCAGCAGGGCGCGCAACTCGCGGTCGTCGCGGGTGCGTTCGGCGGTGAAGCGGAGCAGTTTGGGGGTGATCCGGGTGATGTCGAGGTGGCGGGTGAGGGCCTCGCGCAGCGGGAGTTCGCCGGGGCCGGGGAGGGTGACGGTGCTGTCGCCGGGCCTGCCGATGACGGCGAGCCACTCGTCGACCAGGGCGGGCGGGTTGACGGGGTGGACGGCCAGCGAGTCGCCGACGGCGTAGTCGAGGGGGAGGTCGAGGTCCCGGGTGTCGAAGGTGAAGCGGCGCACCTCCTTGCCGGAACCGGCCCCGGAGAGCAGCCGGTTGCCGACCAGCCGGGCCGGGACGGTGCTGCGGCGGGCGGTGGCGGCGGCCGGGGGCGGCGGCGGGGGCGGGACGGGGCGGGGGA